>JBFZFB010000149.1:0-3643 GCA_041306605.1 Lentisphaerota bacterium
CAGACGAAAAGCAAAGGATCCGAAAAGACCTCCTCGAATACTGTGGAGTTGATACACTGGGCATGGCTATGATCCGAGATGAACTGTTGAAGCAAACCTCCGTCTAATTCCGACTGCTGGCGGAGTATCTGAATGAGGACCCAGACGTGCTGTTGGCGTTAAGCGGCAAGATCTCACAGGACCCGCAGGAGATCATCAGGAAGCGCCCAGCAGACCAAGACATTGCTACATTCTACACTACTTAATTTTTTTCAAATCCGCAAAAATAGTTCCACTTGCGCCACCACTCGTTGAAACTGCTTTAACTGTACCAGTCCCATTTTTATTAAATTTCAATGTCATATCTCTTCCAGTTACAGGGTTTTTATACTCGATTACAGGCTCTGACCCTGGTTTAAATTGGGCGTCATTAACTTCATAGGTGCCTGCTGCAATAAAATTTTTTCCTGCATTATAATCTGGCCATTTTGCGAAAACTATTGCGCGATTTTCAGCAGCAAGAATTTCTTTAACAGTTATTTCTATGATAAATGTTCCACCAGCTATTCTCGCTATTTGTTCCCAAACACCGGGAACATAGCTATAATCATCTTGACTCTCAACTGTCTGAATCCCATAAGCTAAGAAAACAATTAACATGCTGAAAATTATGCAGAATTTCTTTTTCTTCATAATAAACTCCTTTCTTCTGATGTGTGTACATCCTTCTGAATTGGCATTTAATCAAAAAGGAGGAGATGCAGGTGAATCGCGTGAATAAGGCAACCTAATGTTTCAGTGTGATTTTTGTCAAGAAGATTGCTTTTTTTTGAAAGGGACTGTAAGAATTTTAGGCAAGTGTGACATGACCGCGCCTTGTCACACCGCCATGCTATAGTTCCCCCAGTTAATACAGATTGACCAACCCGATAGGCACCACCATGACCACTCCACCAGTCCCCTTCCGGAGCTTCCTCCTTCCCTTCATACGCGATCGATTTTCGACCGCTACAACATCGTCAGCGACGAAAACCTGATACAGGCAGCTCAGCGTCAAGCAGACTATCTTGCATCGCGTTTGGGCACAATTCCGGGCTCAATCCGGAAATTTCCAAAAAAAAGGAGTCAACCCAATGAAGGCTAACCCCTTGTTTTCATTCTGTGCCGGAGGCCGGACTTGAACCGGCATGAGGTTGCCCCCGGAGGATTTTGAGTCCGAAATCGAGGAAAATTGAAACATCAGCAATATCAACTATCTATAAGTAATTATTAATATTTTCAATCAAATGTTATTTTTGTTTATCTTAGGATTCATGCATTAATTTTGTTGCCAACCGTTACACTCCTTAGCAATATAGAGCAACTCTTTATAACCACCGCCCATGGCTGCAACTCTTCATAATAACTGTGGATAGCTTCGGTCGAAAAAGTAGATCGTGCTGTCACGTTTTGGCTTAAGGGTTTTCTTCTGGCTCGCTAACACTGAATAACCACCATCTCGCCCCTCCCCTTCCCCCGCCTGCCTGCCTTTCGAAATAAAGCTTCATGGTGCCATCTGAATCCGAGACCACCTCGTACCAATGCTTGCGAATGTACATCTCGGGGCTGCCGTGGCGACACTTCCCAGTCTCCCGCCAGGATCGTAACAGTGCCAGCACGACAACAGTTTCACCCCGCCACACGAACTCACTGGGCAGGCCAGGCTCCCCAATTGCCATGCGGGAGGTGTCAGCCGTTTCGGTTAAAAACTTGATGGGCTCGCTGATGAATCGTTCGGGCATGAGCTTACTGGTTTCTTCCAGCCATGACTCCGCCATCCACGTCCCACAAGGCACCGGTTACCCAGCTTGTCTCCTCTGACAGCAGAAAGACGATCGCGGAGGCCACGTCTTGGGGAGTCCCGATACGCCCGATGGGGTGGAAGGCGTTAAAATTCTGAAGCGTCTCATGCACCTTGTCCGGGGCAATGAAGGCTTCGTAGATAGGTGTCTCCACCACAGCGGGGGCCACGGCATTGACGCGAATGCGGTGATCCGCCAGTTCCATTGCAAGGTGCTGGGTGAAGGCATGCAGCCCGGCCTTGGCCATGGAATACGCCGAGGAGGGTGTTGCCTTGATCGCCTGACGAGCCCACATCGATCCCACATTGACAATGGCACCGCCGCCGCTTTCGATCATGTTTTTCGCTACCTGCTGGGTCACGAAGAAGGTGGCCCGGTTGAGCTGCATGTAAGCATCGTAGTCCTCGCCGGTATGCTCCAGGAAGGATTTGGGCGAGAAGACCCCTGCGGCGTTGACCAGGTACTTCACATCCTTCATTGTTTCAGCCACATGGCGGATCAATCGCTCAACGTCGGCATCTCGCCTCAGATCACATTGAAAGGCGTGCGATTTGTCGCCAGCGCCCAGAGCCTTAAGCGCATGATCAAGCTTCTCCTTCCGGCTGCCGACTATTGTCACCGAGGCCCCGGCCTTGAGCAGCATGCTGCCTGCTTTTAACCCGATTCCACTGCTTCCACCAACGATCATCGCGTGTTTACCTGAAAAGCTCATATTTCCCCCTTTCCGAGACAGCTATCATTTTCTTCAACGCATTCAACCCCAAATCGGTTCTGCTCATATGGCCACCGACCAAATTAAAAGGCACCCATCAACACTACTACTGCCGACCAGACCCGCACAAACGCTGGCAATTGCCTGCGATTCGGTGAAGGACATCCACAACGATCAATCGTGCTGTGATGTTACAGGGCTCCTCCCATCTTCATTTCAACTCCCCGATGATTTCTTCAGAGGTCATTACTCGAAGAAGGGGCTGCAACGGGTTTTTTCTGTAAACATCACAAGTCGCCGCATGAATCTTTTCGAATGCGGCCGCGCTGCAATCCTCGACCAGGACAGCCCTGAAGTCATTGGCCAAAGCGTCGAAGGCACTGGTGAGCACACAAAAATTGGTGGCGATTCCACAGACAGCGCAAAGTGTTACGTCCCGATCACGCAACCACCCCTCAAGCCCTGTTTTGAAAAATGCCGACATACTCGGCTTCGGCATCCAGTAGTCCTCCTCCTGCCGATCCAACTCGTCGATCACCTCCGCGCCTGTCGTACCGACCAGCGAGTGGGGTTTCATTCGACCGCTGAAAAAGAAGTGGCCGGTGTGAAAGGCATCCGTTGCAAACACAATGGGGAATTTCCGCTTTCTGAAAATCTTGATTGCCGAGTTGATGGGCGTGATGATTTTTCTTGCAAACGGCGTAATCGGCAGATTCCGGCGTTCATCGAAATTATCCTTCACCATGTCGATAATGATTAGTGCCGGTCGATAATCGATATCCTTGCTTGTCATAAAGATTCAGCTCCGTTCATTGGTCTACTGGAGGCGTTATCGTAATCTTGAATCGATTTTGGGACCGCATGAAGTGGCCCTCACTCTTTCGTACGGCAACGCATTCATCCCTTTGCGCCCGCCATCAATATGCCGCCATAAATACCATGATGCGTGGTCCGTCAGCAAAGCTCTGTTATAAGGTATGCGGTTCTCCAAATCGCGACAGGACCGCATAATTGTAACCGTTACAAGATCGAAAAATTTGCTGGATGCTGCAATTCGGTTGTAACAGTCTGCTTTTAACGGGAAGGCCGATAAATCTTTTCAGGATTGATT
>JBFZFB010000150.1:0-2518 GCA_041306605.1 Lentisphaerota bacterium
GGTCAGTTGGCCAGCTGGCGCAGGCTTAACAAGCAGTATCTTGTTGATTTGAGGCGTCAATTGCTTGGCTGGCGCAAGTTGGATTCTGACAGTGTGTTGGGGTATATTGCGCAGGGAAACAAAATGCTGGAAGGTAATGCGAAGTGGTAAGCCGGCTGATGCGGGCGGGACAGTAGAATTTTGGACAAGAAAAGATGAAAATAGATAAAGAACTTCAGGAATTTAGGGATATTTTGGCGGCTCCCGATACCTTTGAGGACGGGTTTAGCTGGCGCACGATTCTAATGGCGTTGTTCGTTGGTTTGCTGATGGCGCCGGCGCAGTTGTACATGCAGTTGGTGGCGGGTCTTGGGATGGGTGAAGCCGCCCGGTGGGTGACCGTTATCCTGTATGTGGAAATAGCAAGACGCGCTTTTACAACCATCAAGAGGCCTGAACTTTTTGTGCTTTTCTACATGTGTGGTGCGGTGATGTCCATTGACTCCGGGCTATTGGGACGGCAGTTCATTGTTCAGAGCGAATCAATGCGCATGATGGGGATCACTCAATACATACCGGAATGGTATGCTCCCAAAGATCCGGCTGTTCTGGCGACGCGCAGTTTCTTTATGAAGGAATGGCTGATACCCATTGGAATGATGATAGGGTTGTCTTTCATCTCGCGGTTGGATTCCTTTGGCTTGGGCTATCTGATGTTCCGTTTGACGTCGGATGTTGAAAAACTTCCGTTTCCGATGGCTCCGGTCGGCGCCATGGGAATGACTGCGCTGGCTGACGTATCGGGAGAAAAAGACACATGGCGCTGGAGGACTTTCGCGTTTGGCGGAATGGCCGGCATGGTATTCGGATTGATTTACATAGGGGTGCCGCAGATAACCGGGGCGATATTTTCCGAGCCGATAAAAATAATACCCATTCCCTTTGTGGATATAACCAATTACACAGAACGTGTGCTTCCGGCCATGCCGTTCCTGATCAGTTTTGATCTGTCATTGATTGTGACTGGAATGGTCATGCCGTTCTTTGCCGTTGTAGGATCGGTGATAGGGCTTGTTTTCACAATGATATTCAATCCTTTCCTGTACAAGATAGGCGTATTAAAGAGTTGGGAACCCGGTTTGGGCGGCATACAGACCATACAGTCCAATCTTCTTGATTTTTATTACAGTTTCGGTCTGGGTTTGATGTTCGCGGTTGCGGCGATCGGGTTTATAATGTGCATAAAAAGTTTCCGCGAGAAAAAGCGGGAGATGGATGCATCCGGCCGGCCTGAAATGAAGTGGAGCAAACTGTTTCAGCCGCCGAAGGGGCGCGGCGATATACCAGTATGGGTCGCGCTTTGCATATATTTGTTGTCCACGACAACATACATCTCGGCGGCATATTATCTCATCAACTATTGTTCGGGTCCGCTTCTGGGCAGTAAGTTTCCGCTCTGGCTTCTTTTCTTTTACGGGTTTATCTACACGCCTGTGATGAGTTATGTTTCAGCCCGCATGGAGGGTCTGGTGGGCATGCAGATGCCTATACCGTTTGTCAGGGAGGCTTCATTCATTCTTTCAGGATATAAGGGGGCCGCGATATGGCTGGCTCCGATACCAATGCAGAACTATGCCGGGCAAGTGGTCTTCTTTAGAACTACTGAATTAACGGGGACAAATTTCCGGTCTCTGATAAAATGCGAACTTATTATTTATCCGATAAGTATTGTCGGCATGCTGTTGTTCTGCCAGTTTGTGTGGTCAATGGGCAATGTTCCGAGCGAGATGTTTCCTTATGCCAATGAATTCTGGGAGCTTGGTGCGTATCAGCAGGGGTTGACGTGGTCGGCTACATTGCCTGACGCCGGAACCAGCGCGTTTCGAGAGGCGTTCCAGCCAAAGGTTCTTGGCATTGCCTTTGTGCTGGCGATTGTGGTGTACTCCATTTTAAGCCATTTTGGACTACCGACACTGCTTGTGTTCGGAGTGGTGCGCGGTCTGGACGCGTCGGTGCCTCAATCTATAATTCCAATGATGATAGGCGCGCTTATCGGGCGATATGTTTTCAAGAAGCGGTTTGGCGATAAATGGCCGCAGATAAGGATTGTATTCGCGGCCGGGGTGGGGGCCGGAGTCGGTCTGATAACCATGCTGGGGCTGGGCTTTGTGCTGATGAGCAAGAGCGTTATCAAGCTGGCCCTGTAATTATCGCAAAATACTGGATTGTGATGTCCGCATCTTGACGGGAAGATGGATTAAATATACTCGTAAGAATTAAGCCATTTACAGAAGGAGAGTTTGACGGGATAACAGGATATGGTCAGATAGGGAAGACAGGATTTATCATGTTAATCTTTTTGGGCAGAAAACCAAAGTTATTGAAAATGAAGATATAACTAAAAAGATCATAGGTTGTGCTTGCAAGGTCTATAATGAAATAGACTTTGGCTTTCTGGAATCTGTATGCTGGAAATGTTTGTTACCGGGACTTCACAGGGCAGGACTGAAAACAGAATATTGAGAACAAGGTTATTGTG
>JBFZFB010000151.1:0-21206 GCA_041306605.1 Lentisphaerota bacterium
TTTACAAGATACTGATCCATGTCCCGTCAAAAAACCTCTTCTCTCTCAATCTTCTCATATCCAACCTGCAGGGTGTTGATTAAATTCGGGATGTCTATCCCGAATTTAATCAACCATTTCTTTCCCATCCTGTCTTTCATCCAGTTCATCCTGTCAAAAAAAATTCCCTCCCTCTCTCTTGACATCATCACGCGCGGGAACAAGCATCAACAACAGCTCGTATACGCTTTATACGCTCGCTCCAGTCTTCACCAGCCACTCGTTTGGAAATTTCAACATGATCCTTTCGCGAAATCTGCCGCTCCAGCGCCGCCAGCCATTCTTCTTTTTTTCCGCATACAATCAAAGCGTCTCCCCAAACATTTTCCTGCCTGAACTCCGGCAGATCACACGCAACCACCGGAACCCCCGCCGCGAGAAACTCGCGCGTCTTGGCCGGATGCACACTCTCCATGCGCAAATCTTTCATGTCATACGGAATAATACCGGCATCAAAACCAGCACAATAAGCCGGAAGATTATCATGTTCACGCCGACCCGTAAAATGAATGTTTTTAAGTTTTTTCAGACGCGATATATCACAAAATACCTCGCCAATAAGCACAAAACTCCATTTTGGCCTGTTTTCCGCCAGCCACTCCACGAGATCAAAATCTATCCACGGATAAATATTCCCATAAAACCCGATAACCGGCTTCTGGAAAGATGCCATGTCGGACGGAATCCCCTTCTTCCGTATTTCAAGGGCCGCGGAAAATTTGTCATACGTTACACCATGCGGCATGTAATGAACTCTCTCGCCCGCCCGCAAACGGCATTTTTTTTCCAAATACCGCGAGGCCGCGAATATCACATCTGCCCGGTCCAACATTTCTTCCTCTTTACCCTTCATCCACCTGCCGTCCAGATTCTTGAACTTCTCCCAGTCATCAACACAGTAGTAAACAACTTTGCATACACTATTCTCTGCGCCACAGTTTTCATGCTTTCCCGGAACAAAATCAACCGCGTTGGGAACAAAACACCAGTATTCAATCAGACCGGACCCCATATCCCGCAACTCCCTGGCGATAAGCGCCGACAAAAGCTTCCTGTTGAACCAGCGGGAAAAACCAAACTTCGCTTGAGGAATCAAAACAGGCTTCAACACTCTTATATTGTTTTCTTTCAATTCCGCGCGGCGGAAACACGAACAAAGCCTGCTGGATACGCGTGACAAATCTTTCCGGGACCCCATATTGAACTTCCGCGTGCCAATGGAACTAATCCACAATACCGGCCTGTCTTTTCCCATACCTCTGAGTATATGCGTGGCGCTGGTTGGCACATCATCCCAATCTTTTGTAAAAGCAATTATCCGCGAATTCATGCCTTTTTGCCCGCTGTTTTAATTATCAGATTCATATAAACTTCTCTATATGCACCGCACATTTTATCTAAAGTAAAGTTCCTCGCCAATTTTTCACGAGCCTTAAAAATAAACCGGTCACCAAGCGCGCTGTCTTTCAATATCCTCAAAATACCATCACGCATCGCTTCGTGATTTCCTGCTTCGCACAATAAACCAGATACTCCATCTTCAATAATTTCCAACACACCGCCAACTTTCGCGGCAACAACCGGAACCCCTGCCGCCATAGCTTCCAAAACCGCGATCCCCAATCCTTCCGTTCGCGTTGAATACACAAATACATCAAATCCGGAAAGAACTGCCGGCACATTATCCCTGAACCCCATAAAATCCACACTGCGGGCAATGCCAAGCTGTGCCGCCAGATTCTTCGCGTCATTCAGCCCCGGCCCATCACCAACAATTATCAGACGCGCTCCGGGATACGACCCCTGCAATCCGGCAAATCCCTTTAGCAGTGTCTCGTGATCCTTGTCGCGCGAAAAATTAGCCACTGTGCCAACAACAGGATTTTCTCCCGGTCCGCCGCCGGCATGCCTCTGTCTGTAAAGTCCGGCATCAATTCCATTGTAGATGACAGTCACTTTGGAATCAGAACACCCGTTCGCGCCGGCAAACGTCTGCGCCGCTGCGCCGGACACCGCTGTAACCGCATCCACCCTGCCCAGCAAAGCTCCGCGCATTATTCCCAAACACGCCACGAGATCACCATCCGCCCGGTGCACCGTATGCACCACATTCCGCACTCCGGCAAGTTTCGCCGCCAAAACGGAGTAAACCAAAGCTCCGCGGCCATGACTGTGGAAAACCGCCGCCCCGCTTTCTTTCGCGCGCCGCGCCAGCCTGAATACGGTCTTGATATCAAATCCATCTTTCTTGCCCAAACCAGCGCACTCGATGCCATCCTTGCAATACGCCATGTTATCCGAAAGCGAAACCACGGTGAAATTGAAATCATTTCTCAATCCGCGGACGATATCAGCGACAACCTTGCTTCGCCCGCTTATATCAAAGCCGCCAACTATATGAAAAATATTTGTCATCATACTCCAAAACCATCTCTCTTCTCACCGCCCCAGCGCTGACCTCGGACCCGAGGAGTTCCCGGAGAAGAGAATGTTTTTGACAGGATTACCCTCAGGTCCATAGGACCTTCCGGGTCCGAGGACAGGATTTACGGGATTGATGAAAAACAGAATTCGTAAAATCTCAACGGGATTATTTAATCCCGTTGAGATTTTACGCCCATCTTTGATCTTTGTTAATCCTGTTATCATGTCAAAAAAGTCTCTCTTTATATATATACCCTTCCCCATCCGGTTATCCTGTCTACTCTCCCTGTCCAGCGTATTTCGTGGGATCTCCCATTCTTTTCTTCTTTATTCTTAACTTCTTGCTTCTTATCTTCCTTCCCCCATCAGGAAACACTGTCCAGGAAATATCGATAAAATTATCATTTTATAGAGATTTCCTGGATAATCTTCGTATTCATCCTGTCTTGTCCTGTCATCCTGTCAAAATTCTCCCCGTCCTGTCTTCATCCTGTCTGCCCACAGTGCTACAGCGTTGCAGGCGGGTAAAAAGCTTCCCATCTTTTAATTACAAATTCACCGGTTCAGGAACCCTCACATACACTCCTCAAACAAGGCCTGCTATCCGGAACGCGAAACGCGAAACCGGTTCATTTTCAAACGGAATACGCTTTAATTCAAATTTATCAATGCTTCCGCAATTCAACTTGCGGCCGGTAGCACAGGCGACGGTAAATCCATGACGGGACAACATTTTTCTGATCTCATCATTGAACATTCCGTCTGGATAGCAGAACAGGTTCACGCTCCGGCCGACCATTTCTTCAATCCTCTTCTTCGACTCAACAATTTCTTCCTCCGCTTTGTCAACCGGCAAATCAGTAAGAGGAATATGACTGACCCCGTGAGCGCCCCACTCTACCAGAGGATCTTTCGCCATGACACCGATATCCTCTCTGGTAAGCATGCCCTCACGGCCAACCCAGCTTGATGTGAGAAACACCGTGAAAGGGAGCCCTTCCTCCTTCATCAACGGATAAACACGCGTGTAAACATCCCTGTAACCGTCATCGCAGGTCAAAATAATACCGTCAGGCATGGAATCATCCGCGGCGGCGGCAAGCCGCGATAACGCGAAAAAACCGTATCGCTCCTTTATGAAACGTACACGCCGCTTGAATTTAGAAAACGTCAGATAATTTTCTCTGAAATCACTATTCTCTTCGTTGTCATCAATCACACGGTGCAAAGATAAAACACAAACCGCATGCCCCCGCCGGCCGCGTTTGAACAGCCGGTACAAACGGTCAAATCCGAACAAAAATAAAATTCTGCAGATAATTTGTTTCAATACTCGCACAAAACACCTGTTTTAATATTATTCCATGAACGCCAGCCTGCGACAGACTCTTTTCCAAAGAGAACCGTCTCCCGCATATTTCAAAGCCAGCCTGGCCAGATACGCCAATCGCTTCCACCTGACAACACGGCGATGATACCGGGTTATAACCTTTTTCGCCTTGATCAGATCTTCCACAGAAAGCGTTTCTGTGCGCATCACCGCGTTAAACCCCGTGTATTGCGACCAGTCTTTTGTAACAATCAACCCCTTCCTGTCGGCTTCCTCAAAAAGAGGCGTTCCGGGATAAGGAGTCACAATAGACACCTGAAGCGTCAAAGGCTTGATCTCACGTATGGTTCTCATTGTCCTGCGAATGCTGTCTTTAGTTTCACCCAGCAACCCAATAAGAAGAAACATGTGAGGGTGAATACCTGTCTTTTCAGTAAGTTTGAAATTACAGATCAGATCCTCCATTTTCTCCTGCACGCCGCCCTTGGCAACCCGCGCGAACATTTCCGGATCACCGCTCTCAAGCCCATAATGAATCCTGACACAACCAGCCTCTTTCATCTTGCGGAGCAAAGCCTCGTCCACCCTGTCCAGCCGCGTCTCGACAACCCATGCTATTTTCAAATGTCTTCTGATAATTTCATCGCACAATTGATGAACTCTTTCCGGATCCATTGTAAATACCTGATCACGAAACAGAATACCCTCCACACCGTACCGCTTCTTCAGATCCTCTATTTCATCAACAATATCAATGATATTTCGATATATGATGTTCGAACCGAATCCCACAGGATAAGGGCAATAATAACAACCGAAACAGCATCCCCTTGAAGCGAAAAGCGCCGCGTAACGCACGCCTTTTTCAAATCCATGATACCTGTACTTGTCAAGCGGAACAAGATGGTAAGGTAGACGCGGAAGTCTGTTCAGATCCGTGATGCGCGCCATTACTCTATTGGTTAAAACCTTCCCCTTAAGTTCAAATTTGTCAATGCCCGCTCCCGCCGCATCCAGAAGGTCACGCCCGCCCATCACAAAAGCTTCAGCAAGATCAGGCAGTACAATTTCAGGATCACCGCGAATAATCACATCCACAGCTCCTGATCCGGAAATCAGATCAAAAAGCGGAACAGTTACCGCGCCAACTGCCGCCACATGCAGGGACGGATGCCGCTCCTTTATGCCTTTTAAAAATTTTAAATCACCGTAAATGGACGGCAGGTTCAGCACGCTCACAAGAAGTTCAGGGTCTTCATCGATTACCAGATCCATAACACCCGCAAGCCCCAGATTATCTGCTTGCGCATCAATAAAAACCGCTTTATGTCCATGTTTCTCCAAAATGGCCGCGGAATAAAGCAACGACATGTAAGGCAGTGTTATGTAATCCGGATCATGCCCATACTGCCCACGGGCGGACAAATCAGCCACACCCATTCCTCCGGCATAATCCCGCTTAACATTCATGCCCGGCGGACTTGGTGGTTGTAAAAGCAATATTTTCATTTTTTAGACAGGATAACAGGATTAATAAGATCTATTTCTTCAGTTGGCCAACTGCCTAACCTTTCTTCTTGCATCTACCTTCGTTTCACCAAAGTTAACGAGTAAACCTGTTGATACGCCTGTTGCAACAAGGTAGTTGACCAACTTGCATTTCATGCGCCTTGACAAGCCTTTGCACAGACTTTATCTCAACAATCACCTTGCCTTCCACCACGACATCGGCCACAAAATCACCTACAATTTCTCCTTTGTATTCCACGGATATCGGCTTCTGCGATTCCACTGCAAGCCATTCCTGATCATGGACAACATTTGGGCAATCTGAATAAAACTATGGTTCTATTCAGATTGCCTGAATCGTCTTTTTTCCATCCTGTTTCATCCTGTTATCCTGTCCAAAAACTCCCTTTCCTTCTCTTTCCGTTCCCTGCAACAACTAAAGATTTTCTGAAAAATCCAAACAACTCCAACTGCGGCGTAAACAGCAAAAAAAGGTTCGTATGCGGCCCTGAATCTCTCACTGCCGTAAAAAACAGCCGTGGTTCCCATCAGAGTCAGCAACTGCGCGTTCACCGGTATGAAAAGTCTTCTATTGTCTTTCCCAAATAAAATCAATGCCATTCCCAGCAATGTCAACGGCAACAAAACAAACTGCACCACCCCGACAATAAGCACATATATCTTGTTCGCGCTTTTAGGCACGGATATCAACAGCCGGTAAAATTTACCGGCCAGCAGAACCGGCACACGGCCCGGATTTTTCCTGATGAACTCCTTGCCTATCTGCCACTCCTTGCGGTCGCGGTCCACTTCGTTGGCAAGAATCATCACCTCTCTATTTTTGCGCTCCCTGTCAAAATTTGTAGTTATCCACCTGCCCCAGTCATCAGCAAACGGTTTCGCTACAACTGCATTGTTCGCGCCCCAGAAAGTAGAACCGCCATTGCTCGCGATAAGACAAAATCGGTCCAGAACGATTTTATTCCTTATGACCCACGGAGAAATCACCACGGTCATTCCGGCCAGAAACACCAGCAGAATAAAAATACTTTTTCTCAACTGGTATCCACGCGAACAAACCAGCAGAAACACCAGCATAAAAGGAACCAATATCGACACAGGCCTTACCAGACATGACACTCCGTTGATAATACCCGCCGCCAACAGAAGCCATAAACCGGAGCCGGAAGAAGTCAGCGCACCGGCAAGAAGAACACAACACGCGACATTAAGAAAGCCTGCAGGAGAATCACTCATGAAATGACCGCAAAGATAAAACTGCAGAGGCAGTACCGCCGTTATTAACGCCGCTGTTAATGCCGAAATACACGACATCCTCATGCGAACCGCCATCAAATAAACCAGCCAGCAGGTTCCTGTCCCTATCAAACTCAAAAAAAGACGGTTAACCCAGAACTGCCGGCCAAACAGCTTGTAAAGACCAGCCAGCATCAGAGGATAACCCGGCGCCCTGAATGCCGTAGGCCCGCCTCCTTCATAAGCAATAAGCCCATTACCCTTCGCAGCAGACCAGGCCATGTGTTCAAATTCAACCGTATCAGACCCGCAAGCTTCCATGTCTGGCTCGGAATTAAACCCTAGAAAAACACCTATTCCCAGACGCAAAACAAGAGCTATAACAAGAATAGCGGCAAGCGCCAAACGCTTCATGCTTTCAACATTTTTCAATAACGTTCCGATCTTGAACATGACTTTTATCCGAATTAAAAAACCAGAAGTTGACCCACCGTTACCGGTTCCAACCCACGCTTGCGGACAGTCTCAATCAAAACCGGAAGTTCTTTGACACAAACCGCATTGTCATCATGCATGAGAATAATATCACCAGCTTTAACCGCGGCATAATCCGGATCGGCTCCCTGCCACTTGCCGTCATGCCTCATGGAATCATGCGTATCAAAGGACCACAACACTGTTTTATAACCATGCTTTTTCAGCCATAACAAATCAAAAAAACCTATCCTGCCACCGGGCGGACGGAAAAGACGGTCCGGCACTTCATATGCGGCTATTTCACGAACACATATACCGATTTGCTCACGAATGTTTTCCCCGAAATGATCAAAACTGTGATGCCCGATTTCATGCCCTCCGGACAATATCGCCTTCACAAGGTCAGGATATTTCACCATCTCACGGCCAAGAAGAAAAAACGTGGCTTTCACACCAGCCTTGGCCAGTATTGCCAGTACTTCAGCTGTGAAATTATTATCAGGCCCATCATCAAAAGTAATGGCTATCCGCTGTGCCGATTTCGGCCCATTCCTGTATATAAGTCTTCCCACCTCAAAACACATGCCGATCTTTCCCCGTAATATTACCTGTCTTTCATGCGGGCTTTTATCTTCTGCACCAAACCCGTTCCGCCGAGAAGCGTTTTGCCTAATCCGAATACAATATCACATGTTTTCGCGGCAAGCGCAAGCCTGCGTCCTTTGCGTGAAACAGGAATCCACATCTCACCGCGAATTTCCTGCCTCGTGCCAAGCGTTTTCTTATATTGATTGTATCCAAACCCGAAATCAACAACTTCCGGCTTGTCATGACCAAATAAATCTTCAAGCATCATGAAGAAAAGAACACTGCCGGGAGAATATTTCTCCCATTTCCGGTCATAAGCCGGCGCTTCATCAAGAAAAACACCCTTATACTGAAACCCCAGCACAGATGCCGCAGGCTCGCCATCGGCAAACAGAATATAAGATCTTAACCAGCCCGGTTCCGCTATTTTCCGCAAAAACGCCTCCGGGGGAGGTGCCCGGCGCCCCAGCTTGCCGTGCCAGCTCTTCTTCCATACATCAGAAAGATAACCGTGAAGTTTGACCGCGTCCTCCTTTGTATGAAAACATTTTACATCAAGACGATCCCCGCACTCCTGCTTCATCTTCCTGATCTTTCTCCGGAGCACTTGCCGTGTGTTGGCGCTTAATTTCTGAAAGTATTCATCAAAACCCGTAGCCGCATCCAGCATGAACGTGGCCTGCACATTCCTCAAAATACCGCGGCGCATCACACCCTCAACCCCCATATCATCCACAACACAGTTGGGAACAATCACCAGATCACACTCCTCCTTCTGCTGAACAGCATCTATCACATCCGACAGCACCGCCATCCTGTTTTCACCGCCAACCACCGCGAAACCATAATCCGGTAATTTCACCACACGCGCTTTCACCACGCCAATCCGCCACAACCCGAGAAACAGCGGCACATCATACGCTGACACCTTGAACGGAACAATCGCCGCCAGCCTGCCGCCACACCGCGCTTCCGCAAAAAGCAACCGCTCGCCAGACCGGAAATTCACCAGCTCCTCAATAACAACAGGATCACACCAGAAACCGCAAGAAACAGATGCGTCTGAAATAAAATCCCGCCAGGCTTTTACGACGGAACCAAGTTCATCCGTGCTTTTAATAATGCTGACTTCCACCGTGTATTTTCCAGCCATCTCAGAAGTTCCTATTTAAGAGAAACACCAGCCGCCTCTTCATAAATCCTTATATAATGCTCAACCATGCGATCCATGGAATACCGTTCCTGAATCCTTTTCCGGGCACACGCACCCATCTTCTTTCTAAGATTCTCATCACCGGCAAGCCTCTCAAAAGCACCCGTCAATGCCACGCAATCTCCAGCCGGAACAACTATGCCCGTCTCTCCATTAACAACCACCTCGCCATTACCGCCAACAGCCGTGACTACCGAAGCCAAGCCTGCCGCACCAGCTTCCAGCAATGTAATGGACGTCCCCTCCTGATCGGAGGAAAGACAAAATACATCCATCATCTGAAGCCATGAACGAATGTCATCCTGTTCCCCCGGAAGCACACACGCGCTCTGCAAACCATGCTCTTTTATCGCGCTTTTAATCTGCTCTCCGCAAGGTCCGTCACCAACCAGCACAAGAACCGCATCCTGACGCTTCTTCCTGAATCCGGAAAACGCCCGCACAAGCAGTTCATAATTTTTTTCAGGAGAAAAACGTCCTATACTGCCAACTGTAAAACCCCGCGACCCGGATGAAGCCGGTCCGGCTTCACTCGAGAAACGGGAGACATCCACTCCGTTGAGAACAATCTCAACCTTACGAGCCGGAACTTTTTCTATGTCAGTTACAATCCGCGCTATATCCCCTGAAACCGCCGCTATCTTCCCGGTGAAAAACGACAGGCACCTGCTGAACAATACCCACCGGGGATTGTCTGGCCAGTTCCGGCCGTGTTTCGTGTGAACCAGCGGCAGACCGGTAAGCAATGACGCGGCAACTCCATACATGTGCGGATGTGAATTATGCGAATGTATGAGTGATATTTTTTCGCGCTTTAAATAACGGCATAAATCAAACAGAACGGCTATATTTCTTCTTTCACCAAGATTACCGGTCCATACGCCTTCAACCTTGCTTTTTCCGGCCCACACCCCCGTATTTATAAGACAACCCAGATGGGATACCACACCCTGCTTATCAAGACCATTAGTAAGATCTATCAGAACTTTCTCCATACCGCCAATACCGAGAGACCTGACAAGATGCAGAACCTTGAAATCTTTTTTTGCCGCATTTTTCAAAATAGAATCTCCAGTGCCATTTTCACGCTATTTCCCAAACTATCGGCACTTTGCCGGACCGGTTCCTCTGAAGAGTTTCCACCCTTTCAAAATCAAGTTTTATAGCCGAGCCCAGCTTCGTGCGCAAAGCTTTCTCCAGTAACGCGCATTTTTCAGCATTCAATTCTTCACTGGCAACCAGCTTTACCACAAGACTGTTCCCGTCTTTCTGAACCAGCTGATATCCGTCAATCCATCTGAAATCCTTCATCAAATGCGGAATAAACAGGGCCGTAATATCCTTGCCGTCGGGCAGACGGATAATCTCCTGAAGCCGCCCGTCCACACGCGCGAGAAGCGGGAACGGCAGGCCGCAGGAACATTTGCCGCCGTCAGCTGGAAACGCACCCAAGTCTCCAATTTCATAGCGAATAAAAGGATTGGCAGTGTTTCTAAGATCAGTAACAAGTATACGACCCGACTCGCCCGGAGGCACCGGCTTGCCGGCGTCATCCACAATTTCCACCATCAGATTATCCGTATTCAAATGATAACCGCAATGCCTCCGGCACTCCATGCCGATCAACATGAATTCACGACTGCCGTACGACAAAAACAATTCACCGGCAAGATGCTTTTCTACAAGCTCACGCTGACCCGGATACAAACCTTCTGCCGCGGTAATCGCGCTGGATGCCTTCCATTCAAGAACCCCTTCGTTATCACGCGCAAATGCCGCCAGCGACACAAGATTGCCGGTAAACCCGACTATCGCGAAAGGCTTCAGCCGGTTTATCACCTCACAGCACTTCCGCTTTTCCGCACTGCCAAAATTGAAACTGTCAAAAAAAACTCTCCTCTGCAGAAAACCATTAACCGCCCCGGCCATTTTCTTCAACGGCCCCGGCGGATTTACGGCGGTCGCCCACACATAAAGACTTTTGCGCCCCTTTTCGGCGCCAGCCCACGAATAACCGCGATCCGATACCGCAGTCCGCCACTCCCAGCTTTCGCGTGTGACATAATACGGCGTCGGAACTCCGGTGGAACCACCGGTGGCATTCACAAAACTGTTCTTCAACGGCGGCCCGGACAATGATTCAAAAAAAGCGCGCTGATCCGCACGTGTCCATACCGGCAGTTTCTCGCTCTCGACCAACTCATCACGGCCGGGAAGAGACCCGCGAAATGCTTTCACTTTTGCGGCATACACCGGAAACCGCTCTATGGCGTCCGCGACACGAGCTTGAAACATAGCTCCGGTAAGCTCACACAGCTGATCATAAGACATACCCGCCGTCCTGCCGGCTTCACGCTGAATACGCCACCGGTCATAACCGCGCAATTGTCCATAAATACCGTTAAAAATTCCATACATGCCGCCCGCGCCTCCACGTGTTTTTTAGTATCTATTTAGCCATCCGAAGAAAATATTTCAAATATTTAGACATGATGACAGGATACTTTGTTTTTATCCTGTAAATCCACCTCTTTACAGTTGGTCAACTGCCCGGCTTTTTGTTTCACCTCAACCTTGGCAAGTTAATTAATAAACCAACCGGTATGCCAGTTGCAACATGGTAGTTGACCAACTGAATCTCATGTGCTTTGACCATCTTTTTCGCAGACTTCAGTTCCACAATAACCTTGTTCTCAATATTCTGTTTTTAGTCCTGCCCTATGAAGTTCCAGAAATAAACATTTCTCGTCATCACGTCATTCGACATGACAAGTCACGTCATCCCATCATTCGATAGGACTGGTTCGACATGACTGGTTCCGTTTCCCCTATCTAATCATCATATCCTGTTATCCTGTCTGTCCCCTGACCCGTCCTCTGACCTGTCCTCCTGTCAAATTCTTTCTGTAAATGGCTTAATTCTTACCTTTTTTATTCATCAGCACCCGGCAATACCGCAACAACTATACGCAAAAAACCAGTCACCTCCCACAGAAAACTGGCCGGAATAAATTTCTTCATGATCAAAGCGCCAACCGCGGACTCATCTTCCAGATCAACAGTAAAAACACGATCCATACAGCGATCGTCATTACTGTCCATGTTCCACTTTTTACCCTGCACAACAATCAAATCCATTGGGACACCCTTTGCAACTGCATTCTATCGACCATCCTTTGATCGCTAGCGGTATTACCTTTGCACTACACACAAAGAAAAGATCTTAAGAGGCAACTCTTTTTTCGCGAATATATACTGCAACCGGTTCACCAAACCCACACTTCCTAAATACTTTTTGTGCAGAAATATTATCAGATGAAGTATCAATATAGACTGCCTGAAATCCTAATTTTAAAATACAATTAATTGCCTTCTTTAAACAATAAGTGCCCAGCCCTTTCCCTTGAAAATTCTTGTCTGTTTCAATGGGACCAATAACCACAGAATTTGGATCGATCCAGTACTTATTGCATCGATTTGCCGTGATCCAGCCATAATGAATCAAATGCTTCGCATCTGTTAAGCAATAAAAGAACCTCTTTCGAGTTAATAATTTTAAAACTATTTTTAATGTCTCGCGTGCACCAAGATTCTTTACCAAAGGAAGGAATACTCGATGATTACCAAAAAAGTCTTTAGTCGTTCTTAAAAAACAAAAGTCGGCTTTTTCATAATGGTCTACACAAAATAGTCTTTCTTTCTCGAGACGGTAAACAAGTTGATACCGTAAAAACCTTGGTATCGATAACGTCACTTTGTCATTTTGAAGAATTAATCCTGAAAAGTCCTTTTTCGTCTGATCATCTAGCAGCCAATTAACCTGATACGGAAAGAAACAAACGTGTCTTTTAAACCTTTTTAATGATTCGGATGCACCAAAATATGTACCACAACCATAAAAACGCACTTTAGGATATGCATTTAGAACATGACGAGCTGTTTCCATGATTAAAAACGGCATAACCCCTTCACTATGATGCTCCGCATGCTCAAAAATGTGTTCTATCAAACAAATTTCACCGGCTATAAAACAACCAAGATAAGAGCACAATTTTCCATCTTTAAGAACACCGAAATATGGATAATCATGAATATTCGTTAGTGACAATGGATTCTTGCATTCTTTCAAATCAGCCTTCAAGAATTCTTCCGATAGTTTCTCCCGCCGCCGATCAGCAGATTGGTGAATCTCCTTAATATCAGAAAGAAAATAATTATAATTAATTTTTTGAAATGTATATCCTGATCGCAAAGCTTTTTCACAATCCTGCCGTATAGTGGCATCAATTTCTTTAAAAAACTCATCAAAATTCTCTGAAAGCAAACAAAGAGCAATTCCCTTAGCGTAATTCTTTATCACTCGACACCTCGAGTGTGATCTTTGCGCATTAGAGTAAAATTGATTAACCATCTCGCCATAAAAAGGCACGTTGCCCTTGGTCTTAGACAGCATAAGATTTATGTTAACTTTTGACATTCCTAACAAAAGCCGAAAATCTAACCCAATGGATGCCATCTTATTTAAAATCATTTTCTTATTCCCCATAACCCGCATAATACTCTTAAAAAAAGAGCCATCTTGTCTTGCCGAAACAATGAAGACGGATCAAGAGCGACCCCTAAAAACATGCACTGAAAAGCCCTCTTATCCTTTCTTTGTGTCGACAAGGACCAGGCTGCAGAGAAATGCCGATTACTTAAAGCCCTGCAATAAAGTAATGGGCGACCATGGAGGTTCTTCTTTAAAACGCTGATCTCATTAATTAGCATTTTTTCAGCTTGCGCAGGAGCGGAGATACTATTTTCAGTAACCCGAACAGTAAGAAGATCTTTGTGCAACAAAAGCAGCCTCCCCATTTTACTAAACCGAAGCCACATGTCCCAATCTTCAACTGCAAAAATTTCCGGGCGCTCATCAAACAACCCAATCTCTTCAAGAACCGATCGACGCACCATAATGCCTGAATTGGGAAAACAGTTCTTAACAACAAGCTCCTCAAAACGAACCACTTGAAATGATCCGTCATTCTTTGTATTCTCCAAACAGCCAACCAGAACCACGCCATCACTAAACACCTTGATTTGATGATCGAGCTTCTCTGGAAACCAAAAATCATCCGCATCAAGAAAAGCGATAAACTCCCCTTCACTGTTCTTAATCCCCAAGTTTCGCGCACTTGCTGGACCACCGTTTGATTTATAAATATATTTGATCCGACGGCCATACTTGCCTTCTAAAAAATCGCCCGTGCCATCAGAAGAGCCATCATCAACAACCACAACCTCAACTTGCTTATATGTCTGCGCCAGCGCTGAATCAATAGCATCGCAGACGTATTGCTTACTGTTATATGTTGGAACGATAACACTTATTAAATGTTTGATTTGCGACATACACACAACCTTTTTTGAACTCCCCCAACACCTGTCCGTCCCGCCTGAAATATCTCTCCTTATTCTCCCAATTCCCACTCCACCTTGTGGGGCGCAAAACCGAACTTCCGCTTAAATCGGCGCATGTTCAGACTGGCACCTAAAAATGTATCATATGTGTAGTATTTCACATACGGATAATTTTTTATGATATAACCAGCCATACTTATTATAAGGAGCGGTGTTACACCGTCAGCTTGATAATCAACATGTCCATACACCTGCTCTATCGCGCAAAGCTCTCCGCTAATTAGACAGCCGGCATAGGCAACCAGCTTGCCGTCACGAAGTATGCCAAAATAAGGATAGTCATGAACCGCCGTGGTCGAAGGCGGATTACTGCACGGCCTCGGTCTGCCGGCAACAATATAGTCAGGCATGTCACCCTGCCTTGTTCTGGCTGACTGCCAGATACCCCCGATATCATCAAGGAAAACATTATAATCTATCTTCGCAAAAGAATACCCCGCTCGCACGGCTTTCTTGTAATTCCTTCTTGCCGAAGCTTCAATCATCATGAAGTACTCATCAAAATCAGCAGGCAGTCTGATCAACGCCACTCCGTATTGATCAACCTTTATTAACGGTATCTTGCCATGCCGTTTCTGTGTCGATTCATAATATTCACGCGTTATTTTCCCGTAAAAAGGATCGTTGCCTTCTGCTGATCTGATCATCAGGTCAATGCCTACAACCGGCATTTTCCTCATCTCAAATAACATTTTAAACAGGTTCTTCAAATTAATTCCTTCTCTTATTTTCCCAGCTTGCTCCGCATAGCGGCTCTGGCAAAGAACACCAGCAGGCGCGTACGGCCCCATGCCGGATGGTACCGCCCGAGCGGACCGGCCCAATAAATCAGAGATCTGCCGAACAACCTCAACGCACCGGCAACATTCCCGGCATTCGCTGCCGACCACGATGCCGCAAGAATCTGATGCGCCTGCGCCTTTCTTTTTACCATAAATCCATAATCACCCAGCGTGCCACCTGCACCAAAAGCCTTATCAATAACCCTCAACACCTGCGGCAGAAACGCCCTGTAATTATTGCTCAAACTGCCATGCCTTTCCCTGTAAAACGACAGCGTTTTGTTGACTTTTATTATACCATACTTCGCCGCTACGCGAATCCATAAGTCATAGTCTTCCGGCCCCTTGAACGTTTCATCAAACCCTCCAACCGCCTCAACAACCTCTCGCTTGACCAGGACAGTGGAGGTTATCACCGGGTTGCCGGAAATAAATTCATCCAGAACAATGTTTCTAACCGTATATCCGGCCACGCTTTCCGGCGCCTTACCAGACCCGCCATCATCCCGGGATTTCACTTCTCCGCAAAACATAACATCAGATGACGAACATTTTTCTGTAAGTTTTATTTGCGCTTCCAGACGATCCGGAACCCACTCATCATCAGCATCCAGAAACGCTATCCACTCTCCGCGCGCTATCGCAAGCCCTGCATTCCTCGCTGATGCCGGTCCTTTATTGACATTACTTTTAACAATCTGATGATTCCCGCATTCTTTTTCCAGCAACGACAGCGTTCCATCCGTGGAACAATCATCCACAATTATAATCTCAAAATCTCTAAAACCCTGCGATTCAACTGAACGGACTGCGTCAAGCACAGTGCCCTCCGCGTTATATACCGGAATTATAACGCTGATCATCGGCACCGCAGATTTTCCAGTCAAATTCATAATCCTTAATTCTTTACATCACGTGATTTATTATCAATTAAATTGTTTAACATCATTTTTCTTACAACCGATTTACGGTCACGCCCCGCGCTTTTTTGCCAATCTTGCAGATTCATTAATTTGCCGCCAACACTGACTATCTTGTTGCGGCCGTAATCAAAATAAACATTATCATCACAGATTAATCCGTCAACCGTTTCTTCCCCAAGCTCCAAAACGGGGCCCCTGCCGCAAACAAACACATTGTTTTCCACCAGCACATCACTGACTTTACCAAATAACTGCAAAGCATACCGTCCTTTGCCGGACTCAAAACAAACCACATTGTTTAAAAATTTATTCCCTGATCCGGCCCTCTGACTGTCCCCGCAAAAAGATGTTATACCGCCCGCGTAATTACTGAAAATAGTATTTTCCTGCACAACCATTCGCTCAACACCGTCCATGTTGATTGCCGCGCCGCCTGCCTCACCGTTCTGATAAATAAAATTACCTCGTATCAACCCGCCGGTAATCATGCCGTCGCCGCCCTCATGCTTGTCACCGTTCAAATGTATGCCGCAACGGACATTGTCATGTATTCTGCTGTCTGTCACTTCGGGATAATCCGTGGTGCTGAAGTATATTCCATGCTCCAGCACGGAACCATATACCTCACAGCGCTCGACCGTAATATACTCACTCATGCTGGCATGAATCCCCCATTTTCCATTATCAAAAATCCTGCAGTCTCTGATTGTTATATGCCGGGAATTTCCCGCCACAATACCGGCACGCTTTCCGTTGCGGACCGCCAGCCTTTCCAGCACCACATAATCGCAGTCATCCAAAAACACACCGTCCTGACCGGAAGCTTCTACGAGCACATCTCCACGCCCCCTGATAATCACGGGCGCGGATTGGCTTCCCTTCAAACCTGTCAGCGTCACACTCTGGCGGTAAACGCCTTTTTCAATGTTTAAAACATCACCGGCCTTCAGAACGCGCGCCTTCTCTTCCATGCTGTTAACGGAGGAAATCACATACTCTTCGGCTTTGATATCAACAGCCGGCAGCCATAAAAACAACATACCGCCGAGAATTTTTAATACTGTATTCCCGCTCATTCTTGACCCCGGCGGATCTATATGCCACAGTGCTCTCAACATGAAACCTCTTATCAGTGTAATTATACCTGCATACAACTGTGCCAGGTATCTGGACGGCGCCATTCAATCCGTGATAAACCAGTCATTTAAAGACATTGAAATCATTGTCATTGATGACGGATCCACCGACAACACGGCCGACATCATTAAACCTTTTACCGGCCATATTAAATACTATCGCCAGGAAAATAAAGGCGCCGCTTCAGCAAGAAACCACGGAATCAAACTTTCCTCCGGCAAATACATAGCTTTTCTTGATTCCGACGATCTCTGGGAACCCCATAAATTGGCCGCCCAGCTGAACATTCTCGAAAACCAGCCTGATTTTCCCGTTGTTCATACCAATGCCTCAACAATTGACCAAGATGGAAATATGATTCTAAAATCAGCAAATGAAAAGCGCCAATCGCATAACGGGATGATTTTTGAAGAATTTTTCCTGAAAAACATCTCTGTTATACTTACATCATCAGCCATAATCGACCGGAAATGCCTGGAAACAACTGGTTTATTCGATGACGCATTTCCCGTTCTTCAGGATTACGACTTCTTCCTTCGCCTGTCATGGAGTCACCCGGTTTTCTTCATAAAGGAACCTCTTGTAAAATACAGGGTAAGACCGTACAGCCTGACCCGGACAAATGCCATGCGCAATATTCATGACAGCGAAAAAATTCTGGAGAAGACAATATCGGAACATCCGGATTTCTTCAAACAGCATAGGAAACTACTTGAAACCAAGAGGAGAAATCTGAATTTCAATTCCGCGAAACAACTCTTTTATGCGGGCGATCTTCCAGCAAGCCGACTGTATTTCAAAAAGGTTCTGCTCTCCTGCCCCACGGCCTGGCTGTATTATTTGAGAACATTTACGCGCAGTTAAGCAGAACTTATCTATAATGCTGCGTATGCCAGGCCAGACCCAGCATATCTCTTATGCGCCTGTTCTAAATACTCTTTCCTGCTTCGCAAATTCATTCGCATGCCTTTTGCTTCGGTGTTTTTTATCTTGGCGCTATTCGCACATAAATTCTTTGACTTTTTTCACGTCCGTTATCATACTGTTTTTAACTTGAATTTATGGTATATATTCAAGACCGAATTAGTGTGAACAAATACTTTTCGGGGCACTGAGAAAATGATGATGTGGATCAAAACAAGACAGCAACGATTCCTCCTGATTAGGACCACAGAACTTCCGTGTCTTGTTCTGATTCTGGCGCAGATCAAGGCTGGCGTTAAACTCTCATATATACATCTTAAGAGCAACAAAGGATAATGCCCGCTATGACACATAATCTTATTCCCGCGGTCGAATATGCCTTGCAGTGCCCGACCTGTCGCACAAGATTGGATCGGAATTCAAACGTCAAACTCTCATGTTCCTCATGCAAGAGTGTGTTTACATCCAACGCGACGGGAACTTTCGATCTGCGCATCCAGAAGCCCAAGAAAGTGTCCATAGCTTTCCAAATCCCTTTTCCATGTAACCGGAAGGATATTCCATATTCTGAAGATCTACCCCAAAACCCAAGACCACAAGTTGACTTTGGCGCCATTCCCGTTCCACACCATCTCTCAGGCGAACTCATGACCCATTTCCCAAAGGCCTCTGAAAAAGGAGCACTGATGCTCGATCTTGGATGCGGCAACACGGTGCATCGACAGGTCTGTGAACATGCTGGATTTACTTATGTAGGCGTTGACTACGAGAGTCCTGAAGCGCCATTTCTTGCGGATGCGCATGCACTGCCGTTTCAGGATGAGAGTTTTGAATTTCTCCTTTCGATAGCTGTACTGGAACATATCCAATTCCCTTTTGTTGCCATACGCGAAGCCCAACGCGTACTCAAACCGGGCGGCATTTTCATAGGCACCGTAGCATTTCTGGAACCTTTCCATAGTAATAGCTTTTACCACCACTCACGCATAGGAACACTGAACACATTACTTTATGGCGGTTTTGAGATCGCCCATATCGCCGCAAGTACGAGTTGGACTGTATTTACAGCCCAAGCAGATATGTCCGGACACACGCTCTTTCCAAGATTTCCTAAGTTTTTATCTCGCAACATAATCCTTCTTCCTGACAGGATGTCACGAGTCTGGCGGAAAATGGGGTTGCTGCTCAATGACCGAATCATCAAAAAGCGTTGGGCTGATGTTACGTCTGGTGCTTTCTACTTTATCGCAAGAAAACCACGATAAGGATCTTCCATCAGAGGCGGGCGTCAAGAGGAAAAACTCCCCATGAAATTTTTTAAAAAACCTTGCTTGGCACCCGCACCACGCCGATTGTCCGTTCTGTCCGAATTGCTCTGAATCTTCTCAATCATTTGATTATACATCATTACGCTCAATCATTCATCTGGTTCTGACTGACTAGATCCCTGTCACCCCTCCAGTTAAGTCCATTCCGGCTAATGCCGAGCCAGAGAAGCTTCCGTGCCATGCCGCGCTCACAAAGAATACAAACACATCTGTGGTTCTCTCCGGTCCCCCTGGAAGAAGTAAAGGAACCGGCATCCTTTTATTGATCCCCCACTGAGTACCAGTGCCTTTCACGGGGCACCGCAATATTGGGGTTCGTGTATTTATGGAGTATTCTGCATAATCTGTTCATAATACGCAATGTATTCCTTGATCACTTTTTCTTTTGAAAAAACATTTACTGCGCGTTCCCGCGCCTGTCTGCCGTGCCATTCAACCCATTCAGGCTTCAGGTCCGCCAGACAACCGGCCAGCTCCCCGCTTCTGCTCATGTCAATACTTGCTCCCGCTTCTTCGCCTTTCATCCATTCAATAGACGGCCATTTGTGAACAATAACAGGTAAACCTGACGCCATCGCCTCAAGCACCGAAATCGGCATCATCTCGAAAACCGACGCCAAAACAAACACATCCAGCGACCGGTAAAAGTCCGGCATCTCGTTTCTTGGAATATCCAGCACAATCTTAACACGATCCCCGCAAAGCCGCTCCGCCATTTCAATCAGTCCTTTTGAATCCGGATGCCCGCCACCGGCAATCAGAAGATACGGATCTGCCGGCAAACAAGAGCGATTCCCGCGGAGTAATTCTGCAAATTCCTGAATAAGATAATCTATGCGTTTATGGCCGCGCTTCACAGTGGCCGCGGTCCCTACCACAAAACTGCCGGCAGGTATGCCAAACCGGGTGCGTAAACTTTCTGATCTGCCATCCGGAGAAAAAATGGAAGTATCAATAAAATTTGGTATAGCCGACCATTCCTTTTCAATTAAAGCCAGCCTTTGCCTGTTTACAATATGCTTAACTTCCGCAAGGGCTTCATTCAGATGCCATGGAGTTAAATGTTGAACATGATCAAATTGAGCAAGAAACTTAACCGGCTCTTCAGTGCCATGCGCTAATATTTCCACTGTTTTAACCAAACCAAGCTTCCTGCATTTTCTGCACCAGAATGCCAGCATCGGATCCTGCACATGAAGAATATCAAACCGCCCTTCCGCCAGTTGCGGCCAAAGATGCCGCCAAAATGATGCCTGCTCCCAACCATACTCTGTCTTTAAACCCCACCGCCATGCGAAAGGCGGCATCATTGCCGAAAAATGCCGGGCCTTCTTATCATTCCGCCGCACACAGGGCAGAACAACAAGCCTGCCTTCGGCATCAAGTCTGTCGCTTTTCATTTTACCGGCAGCAAAGAGAGTCACATCCACGTTTTTTCCAACAAGCGCTTCGGCCGTGTCAAAAGCCCATGCTTCTACACCGCGGAACACATGCCCCAAACCACTGCTAGCAATAGCAATTTTCATAAATTATCCGTTACCTGTGCCACCATTTATCAGAAAATCCCCGGAGAAGAGTATTTTGACAGGATAACCCTCAGGTCCATAGGACCTTCCCCTCAGGTCCATAGGACCCTCCGGGTCCGAGGACATGATCTAACAGGATATGCATGGTTCAAGAAATCCGGGCAAAATAATAATTTCGCCTCTGATTTCTTGAACCATCTCTTCTTATCCCATCCTGTCTTTATCCAGTTCATCCTGTCAAAATTCTCCCTCTCTTCCCTCTCCCCTCCGTGCCTGCTATGTATAA
>JBFZFB010000152.1:0-11895 GCA_041306605.1 Lentisphaerota bacterium
TGATGCTCAATTCCGGGTTGTATTTGACGCGATTCGCCAGTTAATAACACCCCGTAAACCGCCAAAGAAACAGATTGGCTTTAATGTGCGTGAATCACGCGCGGTGTACAGGGTGAAATCGAGGAGAAAACAATAAATTGATTAATTGAAGATGAGAATCTATTATAAGCAAGGAGAAAAATTTGAGCAGTGATTTGATTCCAATAGAACGAATCCGGCAGGCGATTCTGCTGTTGCGCGGGCAGAAGGTTATGCTGGATCGCGATTTGGCGGCGCTCTATGGGGTGCCGACCGCGATGTTAAAGAGGGCGGTCCGTCGGAATGCATGTCGCTTCCCGTCTGACTTCATGTTTCTTCTTACCCGCCAGGAGATTGCGGATTGGAGATGCCAATTTGGCACCTCCAAATCTGATCGCATGGGTTTGCGCCATGCCCCGATGGCTTTCACGGAACAGGGCGTGGCAATGCTATCCAGCGTTCTGAATAGCGAGCGGGCCGTCCGCGTGAATATTACCATCATGCGCGCCTTTGTCCAATTGAGGCAACTACTGGCTTCTCACGTTGACCTAGCCCGGAAGCTGGCGGAGCTGGAAAAGAAATATGATGCTCAATTCCGGGTTGTATTTGACGCGATTCGCCAGTTAATAACACCCCGTAAACCGCCAAAGAAACAGATTGGCTTTAATGTGCGTGAATCACGCGCGGTGTATCGCGCGAAATCGAGGAGAAAAACAGCAAATAGATCAGTTGCAAAATGAGGATTTATTGTTAATTTTAATCGGGAAAAAACTATGCGGACAATAGATGTTTTTGGATTTCAGATGGCGGCGGCTGATTATCGGTCGGCATTCGATGAAATCGTTTCCCTGTCTAAACAGCCGAAGCCGGCTTCAGTAGCGTTGTGTGCTACGCACGCTATTACAACAGCGCGGATGGACAGTTCTTTGGGGCAGATTTTCCGCGGGTTTGATATGCTTCTGCCGGACGGTATGCCTGTTGTGTGGCTGATGAACGCGATGGGCGCGGGCTTGCGCGACAGGGTTTATGGTCCTTACTTCATGCGCTATGTGATAGAACACGCGCCACGGCCTTACCGTCATTTTCTGTTCGGCGGCAGTGAAGAGTGTCTGGCGGAACTTAAGACATCATTGCGCCGGATTCAACCGGAGATTGATATAGCGGGTGTGTTGAGTCCGCCATACCGTCAATGGAGTGAAGATGATGAGAGGGAATTCGCCCGTGTTATAAACGGAGCTGATCCTGATTTTATATGGGTGGCGCTTGGCGGCGGAGGTAAACAGGAAGCGTGGATTGCTCAAAACGCGCATCGATACGCGCGCGGCGTATTTATCGCGGTTGGTGACGCGTTTGAACTGCTGGCGGGGCGGCGGTCGTTTGCGCCTGCCTGGATGCAGAGGATCGGGCTGACATGGTTATACAGGCTGATTCAGGAGCCCGGCCGTTTGTGGAAGCGGTATCTTATCTATAACACCGCGTTCATCTGGTTCGCACTGATGCAATTATTGAGACGGCAAAAAAACTGAAAAACACTGGCGGGAACAGTGGTTGTTTTTCAGGAGGATTGTTTGAAACATCTGAAAAAATTTATTCTGATTGGTATGCTGTTGCCCGGAGTATTGGCGGCTGGCGGTGCGGACAAAGGGATGAAGGAGATTATTGAGAGGGTAAGGGCGGAAGCCGGGCCGCTTACATTTGGCCGTGGTGCTGTATATTCACCGTCTATTGAGAAATATTTCCGGTTTTACGGGTTGGACATTGATGGTGTTGATCATAATTTCGGTTACGTGGAATCCGGCGGGTACCGGATTATGGTGCATGTGTTCCGGCCTGAGCAGGTGAAGGGAACGATACTGGCGGTGCATGGGTATTATGATCATGCGGGAGTGTTGAAGCATGTGATCAGGGAAATGGCGGGGCGCGGGTATGCGGTGTTTGTATATGATCAACCGGGTCACGGTTTGTCGAGCGGAGCGCGTGTTTCGATAAATGATTTTTCGGAGTATGTAAAAGTTTTTCGGGGAATGTCGGATTTATGCCGTAAAGAATTACCGGGGCCGTATCATATAATAGCCCACAGCATGGGATGTTCGGGTGTGATTGACTATTTTCTAAATGGCGGGCCGGATGATTTCGGCAATGTTGTATTCATCGCGCCGCTGATTCGGTCTGCGGCCTGGAAGACTTCCGGGGTCGGGTCATGGCTGGTAGGATCTGTGTTTGATTCTGTTCCCCGGAACTTCCGGCAGAACTCATCGGATCCGGATTTTCTTGCATTTGTAAAAGCTGACCCGCTTCAGGACAGGGTTGTTCCGATGTCATGGGTTAAATCACACAGGAGATGGTTCAAGTCTATGAAGAGGCTTGATGTTGTTTGCGGGAGACCGGTGAAGGTTATACAGGGGACGAAGGACACGACGGTTGACTGGAAGTACAACATGAAATTTTTGAGGAAGCGGTTTTCGGCGGTTGACATATCGCTTTTAGACGGAGGGGGGCACCAATTGATCAACGAATCGGGTCCTATTCTTGAACAGACTCTTGATCTTGCGGGGGAGTGGATCAGTCCAAATGATCCCAAATAATAGAATTATCAGTATTTTGACTTGATTGCCTCCCTGTTATTCACGATAATTTATTCAGTTATTAAGATATTGTAACGTGTGTTACATAAAATGTTCGGCAGGTAATGAGAACTGCTTGCTCGGCGGGTGGCGAATTGGATATATATTGTTTCTTGGAGGAACGCGATGAATATCGAAATTGAACGTGAAGACGATGGCCGTTGGATTGCGGAAGTTCCAGACCTGCCCGGTGTCATGGTTTACGGGCAGAATCGACAGGAAGCACTTTCGAAGGTAGAAACCCTTGCCCTGCGCGCGATTGCCGACCGGCTTGAACACGGTGAATCGATACCGGAACTTGATGAACTCTTCGCGGTGACTGCATGAGTCAGTGGCCTTCAACCAGGGCCCGGCAGGTTCCTCTGCCCTCCTGCGTATTGGCTGGTCCATCAAACGTGAAGTACAAGGATCACATCGTGTTCTGTCCAGACCGGGCTGGGCTAACTATGTCTTTGCTTTTCATGATCGCGAAGAAATAGGTCCGCACATGCTAAGTCGCATCGCGAAAAAAACCGGTCTGCAACCTGAAGATCTATAGAACGGCCGAACTATCAAATGCAGTGGACAGAGGGGGTGGTTGCCCTCAAGCGGATAAATAAGAAGCTTTTGGAATTATCGAAATCTGGACTTGCTTGCCTTCCTGTTATTCATGATAATTTATTCAGTTATTAAGATATTATAACGTGTGTTGCATAAAACGTTGGATTTTAGAAATGAAAAGACTTTTTCCCATAGCAATTGTTGTACTCCTTCTAGTGGGGTGCTCACGTCGCACGCATGATGCGCCTAGCTCGTCAATGGAGCCAACTATTCCGGCAGGGAGCAAGGTCACGATTGACTACGCCGCGTACAACGCTGCGACACCAGAACGTTTTGACATTGTGGCCTTTCGCCCTCCGTCAGACCCGAACGCCGTCTTTACCTTTCGTGCCATTGGACTTCCCGGAGAGCAACTTTCCCTCACTGAAACATCCGTGTTGATTGACGGAAAGGAAGTGTCGCCCCCCGATGCCATAAGGTATTTTCCGGTAACATCGGGAATCAATCACGCGAACCTGAGCTCGACACAGTTTTTCCTGCTGGGAGACAACACGGCAAAAGCTAAAGACTCTCGGTATCTTGGTCCGATAGACAGGACAAATATTCTAGGAAAGGTGGTTAGGATTGAACCACCGGATGCAGAAGTACGATCAGAAGGTGTGCCTTCAGATTGACTCTGATCCGAAACATTACGGTAAACTGCAGGAAAAGGGTGGCATCGTGAATAAACGCGGATTTGGAAATAAAAGTTCTTGCCAGTTGTTTATGTGGGCATCTAACATGCTTGCAGTTTAGGTGAGTGTTTCTTTATTAAGTCAAATATTTTCCGCTTGTTTCTGGAGGAGGCAGTGTCAACGAAGTTCTTTACAAATAATGATTCGAAGACTTTGAAGTCTAATCTCTTCACCCGCATTCTTCCTGAGCTGAAGCAGGCGGCGCCGTATTTTTCCATTGATGCCGTGAAAAATCGGCTGAAGCAATTGAAGATTGAAATGTCCGACAGCACGCTCAAACATTACATGAGTGATGCCATGGAACAGGGCGTGGTCTATGACGCCGGGCGTGGCTGGTATTCACGGCTGGAAGAAGAGTTCACTCTGGACACCAAGCCTGTATCAACTGTAATTCAGCGAATAGAAAAGAAGTTCCCGATTCTTGATTTCACCTGCTGGTCGACCCGGCAGATCAATTCATTCATGCATCATATAATGACAAGATTTGTAACTTTTGTTTATACGGATAGAGATTCCATGGTCTCTGTCTATGATGAGATAAAGAGCTGGAAAGGCTATACAGTGTATCTCGATCCATCATCCAAAGAAGTAGAAAAGACGTTTCAATTGGATGACAAGACCATTGTAATTCGTCCGGAAACCACTGAGGCGCCTGGTGCAGGGGAAGGTCATTCGGCGGTAATAGAGAAATTGCTGGTTGATTTGGCAATAGAAGTGGAAAAAATGCCTCTCATGGATAGAAGCGAGTTTCAAGATGTGGCAGAAAAGATTGCTAATAAAGGCAGAATACGGTTCGGGATGCTCGCTCGGTATGCCAGAAGAAGTCATAAAGACTGGAAGGATATATTCAGAGAGAACAATGCATTAATGGCACAAACAGAGTAAAAGTGCCGTTGGTGTATAGCTTTAATGAAAACGCTTTTGAGGGTCTAATGATCGCAAATCATTGCTATTCAAAAGAATGGATAGACGCAAAAAGGGCAGAACTTAGGGTTGCTGATCCTGGACTTCTTGAGAAGTGTATCCATGCGCTGGAACTTTTGGGCAAACTTTCAGAGAATCTCGACTGGGAATTCGTATTTAAGGGCGGGACAAGTCTGATTTTACTACTGCCGTCGTTCCGCCGTCTTTCGATTGATGTGGATATTGTCACTCCCCGATCATCGGAAGATTATGAGTCTATTCTGGGGAAAATCGGGCAATCGCGTCCCTTTCTCCGGTATGAGGAGGATCGTCGTGGTCATGACCGCCTTCCTAAACGGCGGCACTATAAATTTTGGTTCAATTCCATATATTCTCGACGAGAGGATTATGTTCTGCTGGATATTCTTGAGGAGGAGAATAATTTTCCAGAAACACAAGTTCTTCCAATCCGATCAACATTCATAGAGGTTGAACATTCGACCTCTGTGCGAATGCCCACCATAGATTGTCTTGCCGGGGATAAGTTGACTGCTTTTGCTCCGACAACTGTTGGTGTACCGCTGGAGGAGGGTTCAAGCATGCAGGTGGCCAAACAACTCTTTGATATAGGAGAACTCATTGGTCTTGTAAATAATCTTACTGGCGTGGCAAAAACCTATGACATCTTATTTGAACTGGAAAATAGTTACAGAGGCAATGTTCACACGCGCGAAAATGCGCTAAAGGACACGCTCCAATCCTGTTTGACCCTGTCGAAGCATGGATTGAAAGGCTGGACAGGCGATCAATCAGTTCTACTTTTAGAGGGTGCAAAGCGACTCCAAAATCATCTTGTTCGGTCAAAATTCGGTATTGATGAGGCTCGAATTGCCGCAGGTAAAACTGCGTTTCTGGCGACTCTCCTTTTGAGCGGGAAAACGAATTTCAATATCAAAGGCAACCTATATCACGGAACACCTGAAGACATTCAAAGAATCAAGAAACTGTCAATTCCTTCTGGACATCTGTCCTCTCTTAACGGTATTCGCAAAGCAAATCCGGAAGCGTTTCATTATTGGCATCTGTCCTCGACAATCAACCGATAGTTACGGGAGACATAAATCTGTTTTGGGCGCATCTTCGCATTGCGCAATCTATTTGAATAATTCTTTGGAGATCCGGACACTGCACCATTCTTTGCCGCACATGGAACAATGATCGTTGTCTTTGCATTTCGGCATGCCGTCGCGGATCTTTCGAGCCGTGCACGGATCAATGGCCAGCGACAAGTGTTTTTCCCAGTCAAGATTCGCACGGGCCTTGCTTAGTTCGTCATCCCACTTGCGGGCGTTTGGTATGCCAAGAGCAACATCCGCGGCATGAGCGGCTATTCTGGATGCGATAACGCCAAGCCTGACATCATCTTCTGACGGCAGGCCGAGGTGTTCGGCAGGCGTAACATAACATAGGAATGAAGCTCCGTAATACGCCGCGGCGGTGGCGCCTATGGCGCTGGTAATGTGATCATAACCTGGCGCCACATCCGTGACGATGGGGCCCAGCACATAAAAAGGCGCGCCGTGACAAATTTCCTTCTGCATAAGCATATTCTTTTCTATCTGATTGAACGGTACATGGCCGGGGCCTTCAACGATTACCTGACATCCTGCGTCCCACGCGCGCTGAGTAAGATCGCCAAGAACGCGGAGCTCGGCGATTTGCGCTTCGTCAGTGGCGTCGGCCAGACAGCCGGGCCGGAGACCGTCGCCAAGACTGAATGTCACGTCATGCTCGCGCATGATGGCGCAAAGTTCATCAAAAACCTCATAGAAAGGATTCTGCTTGTTATGATATTTCATCCATTTCAGCAGAAGAGAGCCGCCGCGGCTGACACAGCCGGCGATACGTTTTTTGAGAGGTACCAGATGTTCCTTCATTGTGCCCGCGTGAATTGTGAAAAAATCAACGCCCTGTTGAGCCTGTTTGAGGCATGTTTTCAGGATAATGTCAGGTGTTAGGTCCTCGATGTGTTTGCCGATGATCATTTCGTATAGTGGCACGGTACCGATTGGCACGGGGCTATGTTCGATAAGCGCGCATCTGCACGCGTCAACGTCGCCGCCGGTTGACAGGTCCATTACGGCGTCTGAGCCGTAGTCGAGAGCGGTTTGTAGTTTTTTTAATTCACCTTCGAGATTGGAAGCGAGCGGGGAGGCACCGATATTGGCGTTTATTTTTGTGGTGACGGCGCGGCCGATGGCGATTGGTTTAAGCTTGTTTTGCAGGTGATGCTTATTTGCTGTGATCACAAGGCGGCCGGCGGCTAGTTCGGCGTGTATAAATTCGGGAGCTACGCCTTCTTTTTCCGCCGCTTGCCGCATTTCCGGGGTGATTACGCCTTTTCGAGCTTGTTCCAATTGTGTCATCTGTTAAGCAAAGCCTCTTCTTGAAAACCGGGAATAAAGAAAAGAGATAATCATGTATATGAGCCCAAAACACAAGCCGCAAATTAGAATTAGACTGGACAGACAAGGGCGATCTGTTGATGGTTCTTTTCTGTCCTAATGTATATGCTTTTTGGTGTTTCTAAAAAGCTTGTCATGAACAATAAAGACAGCTATTGTTGTTCAAAGGTGTATAACATGTCTCGGACATTGAACAGAGATCATATTCTTGCATTGCTTGGCGAAAATCATCAATTGATGAAGAGTCGTTTTTCTGTACGAAGTATAGGTCTTTTTGGCTCATGCGTTCGTAATGAAGTAACTACTGGCAGTGATATTGATGTGCTTGTTGAGTTTGATGATCCTACATATGATAATTACATGGATTTAAAGTCTTTTCTTGAAGACCTTTTTAAGGCCAATGTGGATTTGGTTCTGGCAGATACGATTAAGCCGCGTTTACAACCTTACATTGTGAATGAAGTTGTTTATGCCTAGAGATATCCGATTATATATTGATGATATTCTTGAATCTGCAAGTCGAATCCGTTCGTACATTGCCGGAATGGACATCGTTAATTTTCAAACAGACCAGAAGACGATAGATGCTGTTGTTAGAAATTTGGAAATTATAGGAGAGGCGGCTAAAAATCTTTCAGGCGAAATGAAGGGATACTTGCCGGAAATCGAAAGACGCAAGATTGTTGCCTTAAGAAATATTCTTGTTCATGAATATTTCGGAATCAATACAAGGATCATTTGGGATATTATACAGAATAAAGTTCCTCTTCTGGAGACGGCCTGTCGTAATTTGCTTGGATCGCATCAGTCGACAGAATGATGATTTGACGGGTGAACGATGCCGGCGCGAACAGGTTGTGAAACTATGTTAATACTTAAAATTTTTTCTGTTCCGGTTTTTCCGGAAGAACGGTGAAAAACAATGATAAAGGCTTTTATATTTGATCTGGACGGTACGCTCCTTGATTCGGAGATTCTCTGGGTTGATGTGGTCGGTGAGGCATTGAAGAAGAAGGGCTGTGTAATGGCTCAAAGTGACGCCATGAAGCTGGTGTACGGCATGGCATGGTCTGATATTTACCGTAATGTTGAGAAGATGTTTCCCGGCGTGTATCCGGGAATAGAGGAGATGCAGAAGGCGACAGAAGATATGTATTACGAGATAGTGAAAACAAAGGACATCAGGATAGTTTCATCCATAAACCTTCTCGAAAAACTTTCCGTAAAGTATCCTGTCGCCATAGTATCTGGTTCAACGCGGGAAACCATTCGGAAGGCGATAAAATTCATGAAGATTCAGGAGCATGTTGATTATGTGCTGGGCAGTGAAGATTATTCGCCGGGCAAGCCTGATCCGGTTTGTTTTCTTCTTGCCGCGAAAAAGATGGGGGTTTCTCCGGATGAATGTATGGTTTTTGAAGATTCCGCAGCTGGTGTTAATGGAGCGAAAGCCGCCGGAATGATTTGTATTGCCCTGCAGAGGGCAGGGCGGCCTAAACAGAATGTAAATCAAGCTGATGAGATTTTGAGTGATTTGGCCGGGTTCTCACCTGAAAAATATGGAATTATTTTGGACTCCCGGGAAAAATAGCGCAGTACAGGTAGATTAATGCAACTTTACCATGTAACACAGAAGCTGGTGTCAAATCCTCTCAAAGATATTGAAGGTGCTTTGGTTGAGCAATTAAACGCGCTGGATATAAATATTCCATCCGGCGATATTGCGATCACGGCCGGGAGCCGCGGTATAGCCAACATTCCTCTGATAACCCGTGTTACCGGCGAATGGTTGAAAACCCGCGGAGGCAACCCTTTCCTTGTGCCCTGCATGGGGTCGCATAACGGCGCTACCGCGGAAGGTCAGAGGGAAATAGTTGAGACGCTGGGCATGACCGAAGAAGAGACCGGCATGCCGATACGCGCCGGAATGGATGTGGTGAAGATAGGGACGGTGTCGTCCGGCGATGTTTACATGGATAAACACTGTTACAATGCCGCCGGTGTGGTTGTGATAAACCGTATAAAACTACACACATGTTTTTCCGGTCCGGTACAAAGCGGTTTAACCAAGATGATGGTGGTCGGCATGGGGAAAATAGAATCGGCCCGGACTTTTCATGCGGCGCCCGTCCGGAAAATGAAAGACATGCTGATGGAAATGGGCCGCATGATCCAGGATTCCGGCAGAATTATTGCCGGAATTGCCATACTGGAGGATGGTTTGGATCAGACGGCGGAAATACATGTGATTCGCGGAAATGAAATTCTGATGAAAGAACCGTCTTTGCTTGAACGTCATAAGAAATATTTTCCGCGTCTGCCTGTGGAAGATATTAATGTGCTTGTGATAGATGAAATAGGCAAGACATACAGCGGAACCGGTATGGATACGAACGTGATCGGATATCGCGGTGTAAAGGGCGGGGAGGACCTTGATAAGCCAAGTATCCGCATCATCGCGGCCATGGGTTTATGTAAAGAGTCGCACGGCAACGCTATAGGTGTTGGTTTGGCTGACTTTATCACCAAACGGCTGAGGGATGAGATTGATGAGCGAAAAACTTTCATAAATGTTTTCACAACCGGAGAGCCTGCCAGGGGTAAGATTCCGCTGACTTTTGAGACAGATGAGGAGCTTGTTACCTCGCTTGAAGGGAAGTATGGCAGAAAACGATGGATGTTTATTCCCAACACGCTCCGGCTTGATTCAATGTTTGTGAGCGGTGATTTGATCGCAGAGATCGGGGCTGATGCCGGCTGTGTTGTTGATCCTGTTCCGGTTGATCTTGTGTTTGCCGGCGGCAGATACAACCTCACGTTTTAAACAGGTTATCTTATAAAAAGCAGTCCTTCTGTGTCCGGGTCTTCGCTTCGCCAGATTCCTCTTCTTACATGTAAGATAAATCAAGAAGTTCTGCGACTTTTTTTAACTCCTTGTCTTCTGTCCAAATAGGAATTCTTGAGAGCATGGCAGATGCAAGAAGATGTACATCCACAAATCCTATTCCCTTGCCCATGAGTTTATTCCGCTCTAAAAAATGATGAAACTCTTTGTTGGTTGCCACTTGGCCGACAGGCAAGGTTTCAAGAAGGGAAAGCACGTCTTTCCTGTTCTTGATATTGCCGCATGCAAGTTCACCAATTATAAACGAATGACAAACTACTTCTGTTTCAAGAAGAAGTTTTTCCAGTCTTGGATTGCCATAGCGCAGGTGATCAACCCATACCGATGTGTCAACAAGAACCACGCAAGCCTCTTCTTCTGGGCATAACAACAAGTGATGGTTCTGTTCCGCCAAGAGTAGCCAGTCGCCTGCTGCTGGCGGCAGAAATCAATGATTCTAGTCCCATTCTGACCAAAGCAGTCTTCTCTTGAACTCCCGTAAGGCGAGAAGCCTTACTCACTAATTTGTCGTCTATATTTAATGTTGTTCTCATGCATATCAATATGCACGTTTCATACATATATGTCAATTTTCCTTTTTGACCTGATGTCAGCGTTGAGATTATCCCGGTTATCGAATGAAACTCAGAAGCAAGAAGATAAGAATGGGGGCATAGGTCTTTCCCTACGGTGGATGTCGGGGCTGTGAAAGGGAAAAAGTCCACGCATCTGACGTTTTTTAAACTGATGCAATAACCGGGTTAAATGTCTGTTACCATTGTGATCTTACGGGAATGCCGGCTTCGGCCAATACCTGTTTAATCTGCGGAATGGTGTATTCTCCTGTGTGAATCATGCCGGCGATTATGGCGGCATCCGCGTGAGCTTGAGTGAATACATCAATCAAATGCTGAGGACATCCGGCCCCGCCGGAAGCAACCACCGGTATTCTCACATTCCGCGCTATTAGGCGGGTTAGCTCAATTTCATATCCGCCGCGTGTTCCGTCGGCGTCAACCGAATTGACCACAATTTCTCCCGCACCGAGGTCTTCCGCCTGTTTTGCCCATTGCACGGCATCAATCCGCGTGTGTTCCCTGAAACCGCGGATTGTTATTTCGTAGCCGCTTGGACATATATCCGGCTGGTTTACGCGCACGGGGTCCATGCCGAGCACGATGCATTGAGAACCGAAAGCCTTGGCGCCCTGACTTATGATTTCAGGTTTTCGGACCGCGAGTGAATTAACCGAAACTTTTTCCGCGCCGGCCATAAGAACTTCATGCATATCATCCAGGCTTGATATGCCACCGCCGACGGCGAAAGGTATTCTTACGGCTCTTGCAACCTCTTTCACCATTTCTATGTCTATACGTCTGTTCTCCGCGGAAGCGGTGATGTCATAAAACACCAGCTCGTCACAGCCGTCATTGTAATATTTCGCGGCAAGTTCAATAGGGTCGCCAAGCACGACGTTGTTTTGGAACTTGACGCCTTTTGTCACTTTCCGGTCGCGTATATCAAGACATGGTATTATGCGTTTTGTAAGCATGATGTCAGTTTGAGACTCCATTCCATTTACTGAAATTTTCAAGAAGCTTTAATCCCATTCTGCCGGATTTTTCCGGATGAAACGGGGTGTCAATGAGATTTTTTCTAGCTACGACGGAGGCTAATTTAACGCCCGCGTATTCTGTCTGTCCCAGAATATCCGTGCTGTTTTCCGG
>JBFZFB010000153.1:0-13546 GCA_041306605.1 Lentisphaerota bacterium
ATGTCCTGCCGATGTCTACGAGAAGTCTCAGCGACAGTACAATGGTCTGACAGATATAACTTATCCAGGCTTTGATAAAACACTCCTGATAAGCAACTGCGGGAAAATCTGCAGTAAAAATATGAAAATCCATGTCAGTAAAGCTTTCGCCAACCAGCCGGTCGGCCTCCTGGAGGCCGATGACCGCATATGGGCTGTCTACTTCATGGACTACCACCTAGGTTATTTCGATGAATACAGCATGAAATTCGCCCCTAAAGAGGACCCTTTCGGAATCAAACTAGACAAGGTTATATGAAACATGTATATAAATAGTGTAAACCATGTGCCCAGAATAAACTGTAAACTATGTCCCGGGAAGAACATTTATTTGCGGTCTAATCATGAACAATAACAACACCGTTGCCATAGCAAAATGCTCCACTTATGATCAGGCAGACCTGCGCAAGGCCATTGATCAACTTCTCGCCAATCTGGGCGGTCTTTCGGCATTCGTGAAACCCGGTCAGAATGTTCTGATAAAACCCAATCTGCTGACCGACAGAACACCCGATGAGGCGACAACCACTCACCCGGAAGCGATAAGAGCCATCATACGCATGCTCAAGGAGCAAAACATCACACCTGTTGTAGCCGATAGTCCGTCAAGCGCGGTAAAACTTGAACTCGTATGGGAAAAAACCGGTTTTAAATCCATGTGCCGTGAAGAAAACGTGGAATTAGTCAATCTCGAACAAGCCGGATCTTCAGAATTCCAAACAGGCAGGTTCCGTTTTAATATCGCCAAACCAGTGCTTGATGCTAACGCCATTATCAACGTGCCCAAGGTGAAAACCCATGCATTCACGACATTAACAGCGGCAGTAAAAAACATGTACGGCGTGGTGCCGGGCTATCAAAAGGCTAACCTGCACAAATTGCACCCCACCATGCCGGATTTCGGCAAACTCATAGCGGAAATCTACCGCAAGGTCTCTCCCGTATTAACAATTGCCGATGCCGTCATCGGCATGGACGGCGACGGCCCTTCCGGCGGAAACCCAATTAACCTAGGGTTCCTTGCGGCATCCGGCAATGCCGTGGCACTGGATCTCGCACTGTGCAGAATATTCAAGATAAAACCTGAATCAATCTATTACCTCAAATATCTCTTAAAAGACAACCCGCTCTGCATAAAGGAACTGATTATTAAAACCACAGATATCAACATTGAAAGTATAAGACCAGCCCAATTCAATCTGCCATCCACAATACTGGCGCGTCTTATTCCCGGTCCGCTGGTAAAGCTATTCGGCCCGCTGATATGGGTGAGACCCGTCATAACTGACAAATGTATCTCATGCGGTCGGTGTGTAAACGCCTGTGCGATGAAGGCTCTTTCGATGCAATCAAAGCAAAAACCTGTTCTTGAAGCAAAAAAATGTATAGGGTGTTGTTGTTGTCACGAAGTATGCCCCGAGAAGGCTATAAAGATGACCCAAAGCCCGTTGCTCAACATTGCAAGAAGAGGAAAAATGCTTTAGTTTGCATACCGCATAAAGAGAAGCAACTCTACTGGTCGGAAAAATGTATAATCTTGTTAAATATTTATCTGAATACGCTGCCCTGAGAATTATGGCCGGCATATTGAATGCCATGCCGTACCGCGCTGCGTTATCGGCCGGGCTCATCAACGCCTGGATAGGATTTTATATATTCCGGTTCAGAACCCGCGAGGCCAAAAAACGCATACGTTGTGTTTTTGGAAATCATTACACAGACAAAGACATCCAACGCATAGCGTGGCAGTCATGGTGCAATATCGTTTTCAACGCCATTGAAACAATGCGCCTGCCGCAAATAACACTCACATCATCGCGGATAATGTGCGACTGTGACGAGTACTTGGCAACAATCAAGAACCATTGCAAAACCGGCAAAGGCGGGATAATTGCTACCCCCCATATGGGCTCATGGGAACTGGCAGGAGTAATATCAAACCTGAACGATATTCCGGTATTCGCTGTTGCTGCTCAGCAGAAAAACCTGCTTGTGGACCATTACCTGAACAATCTCCGCGCGCGCGCCCGGCTGGAAACGGTAATACGCGGATCAGGCACCATGAAGCAAATAATGAAAAAACTGAACACCGGTAATATACTAGCCATTCTTCCTGATGTAAGAATGAGAACTAAAGGGGTTCAGGTCCCATTTCTCGGCGGACAAGCAAACCTGGGCCCCGGTATGGCTTCATTTGCAAAGCACGCGGATGTCCCCATTTTTCCGGTAGTCAATAAAAGACTGGGCCAATGCCGGCACAAAATGATGATTTTCGAACCAATTTGGCCGGACAATAATCTCGACAAAGAAGAAGATGTATTCAGAATGACGCGTCATGTAATGAATATATTTGAAAAGGAAATACGTCTTGACCCCGGACAATGGTTCTGGTTCAACAAACGATGGGTACTTGATCCTTTTACTGATGAACAACAAAAAAACGATTCTATATCCGAAGGAAGCATACAATGATAACCATTAACGAAAATTATTTAAAACTGCAGGCATCCTACCTGTTTTCTGACATTGCCAAACGCGTGCGCGTGTTTCAGGAAAAAAATCCCGGCAAGGATATCATTAAACTCGGCATCGGCGATGTCACGCGCCCCCTGCCGCCGTCATGCATCAAAGCTTTGCATGCCGCTGTTGACGAGATGGCGCATTCCTCTTCATTTCGCGGTTACGGCCCGGAACAGGGTTATGATTTTCTGAGGAACGCCGTATCTGAACATGATTTCAAATCAATTGGCGCTGATATTGCCGCCGATGAAATATTCGTCAGCGACGGATCCAAATGCGATACCGCCAACATACAGGAGCTTTTTTCATCAGACATTACCGTAGCGGTACCGGATCCGGTATATCCGGTATATGTTGATACAAATGTAATGACAGGCCGGACAGGCGGATATGAAAATCACCGCTACAAGGGGCTGGTCTATCTTGAATGCACAGAGGAAAACAATTACGTGCCCGACACCCCTAAAGAGAAGGTGGATCTCATTTATCTTTGCTTCCCGAACAATCCCACAGGTGCCACTGTCACGAAGCAACATTTGAGAAAATGGGTTGATTACGCGAGAGAAAGCAAAGCGCTAATCCTTTATGATGCCGCTTATGAGGCTTATATCCGCGACAAATCACTGCCGCGAAGCATTTACGAAATAGACGGGGCACGCGATGTCGCGATTGAATTCAGAAGCTTTTCAAAAACCGCCGGCTTCACCGGAACAAGATGCGCTTACACCGTAATCCCAAAAACATGTTTCGCGTTTGACAAGGCCGGTAACAAACACAGTCTTCACTCGTTATGGAACAGACGGCACACGACCAAATTCAACGGCGTCGCCTATCCTGTCCAGCGCGCCGCTGAAGCAATATATTCCCCTGAAGGAAAAAAAGAAGTCCGGGAATTGACAGATTACTACCTGCGAAACGCGTCTGTTATACGCGAAGAAATGAGCAAGATGGGTTACAGCCTGGTTGGCGGAGAAAATTCGCCTTACATCTGGGTCCGGACAAATTCTGATTCCTGGTCATTTTTTGATCTCATACTGAACAAAGCCGCGGTTGTCATCACGCCCGGCAGTGGATTCGGGGCGTGCGGAGCGGGCTATATACGAATCAGCGCTTTCAACAATTATGAAAGAGTTTGCGAAGCCATGGCACGTATTCGCGCCGCGCTTAAATAGAAAAAATCAGGGATCTTATTTCAAAACAGATTTGATCGCTTTTCTCACTCTGTCTCTGACCGGCTCGTCGCTTACGACAAACTCCAGCCCTGTAATAAGCTCATAAGCCTGAATATAGCGTTTGGCCGCTTCCACGCGAACATCATCAGGCAGTTTCGGGGGCGTTCCATCGCCTGTAAATCCCTTTGCGGCAAGCCATTCACGCACATATTCCTTGTCCAGCTTGCGTTGTTCCTGGCCGGCAGTAAAAAGCTGTTTGTAGGTATCCTTGAACCAGTAACGCGACGAATCAGGAGTATTAACTTCATCACTCACAACAAGTTTGCCGTTCAACTGGCCGATTTCATATTTTGTATCAACAAATATCAAACCTCTTGAATCAGCATGTTTCACGGCGCTGTCGTAAAGTTTGAAACAGAGATTGCCTGCTTCATCAAACGTCTTGCCGTCAATCAATCCCTCTGCAATTGCCTCGCTACGTGATATCGGGCGGTCATGTTTTTCATGCTTGGTTGTAGGTGTTAGAATCGGCTTATCGAATTTTTGATTTTTGACCAGCCCTTCCGGCAGTTTATTGCCGCAAAAATCTCTCACGCCTTTTTCATAATTATACCATGCTGATGTTTTAGTTACTCCCGTAATGTAACCGCGCACAATGAATTCCAGGGGCAATTGTTCGCATTCCTTGACTATCATAACATTGGGATCCGGCACATCAATAACATGATTGGGGACAATATTTTTTGTCATATCAAACCAGAATGCCGCAAGCTGATTAAGCACCTGTCCCTTGAACGGAATAGTGCCCAGTACGCAGTCAAATGCTGATATACGATCAGTCGCCACCAGAACGCGGGTATCATTCACTTTAAGCCAATCACGCACCTTGCCCCGGGACATTTTCGAAATTCCGGCAAAATCCGTATTTTCAAGAGTGTTGTTCAGTTCCGCTCTTATCCTGTCTTCCGATACCATTTTATTTCTCCGCGTTTAATTATTCACAGGGCGAGTAAACGAATACGCCCTGCGATAATTTGTTATTTTTGAACTAGCCGCCATTTTGAAATCTGATGAAAGACTGCTTTGATCCGTCCTCGATGGCTGAACTTTGCGATAATTTGTTGTTTTGGAACTAGCCGCTATTTTAAAATCTGACAAAGGATCACCTTGATCTTTCCTTAATTGCTGAACATAAGGATACAAGTTGCAGCCGGGACAAAAACTTGGCGACAGATCACGATGCCCGTAAACATACTGACTTGATATGTTATAATGATCTTTAAGTAAAGAAACTGTAGAGCTTAAAGAATTGAGCTGTTCTGATGACGGCCATTGTTTTTCAAAATTTCCAAGCAGCATGACGCCGATATTTCTGTCGTTTTCACCCGACACATGCGTGCCCTCCCAGTCAAGCGACCGGCCCTCCCAAAGGCGTCCGGTATAATCTATAACGAAATGATATCCTATATCACCATAATGCCGTTTAACATGGGCATTCTGAATGCCGGCAAGAGTATTGATAATAGTTTTTTCATCCGTTTCGCAGTAAACGCCATTACCCGCATGATGCACTGTAATTCTATCGTATTTATAAGCCTTCCTCATAACATTCAATTGAGGAAGGACATCCGTCCATTCCGACCTGTACATAAGATTCAAGTTATTGCCAAGAAACGACAGATCCTGTGAATTTACCGGAAAACCTGTTGTTTTCGCAAGAAGGCGGGAGCCGAAACCAATCATTGGCAGGGCCATAAGACCTGTTTTAATAAATTGACGCCTAGTACAATACATTCTTTATCCTGATCTACGAATCCAGATTAATAATCGAGGGAAAATCCGCCCAATTTCTTTCCATGGCTATCTGTTTCAATTTGTTTTTACATCGCGCATTTATTTCTGCGGCAAGCATCCTCGAATCCTTGTTGTCTTCCGGTTTTGCCAGCAACGCCGAAGCCACACAGCATACATGTTTCAGTCCTAACGATCCGCGACCTTTTGTTTCATCCCATACATCTGATATCGCGTCAAGTATAACATTAAGACTGTTGAACAATAATAACTCAAGAGAAACATCACGCCCTACAATCATGCGTTTAAGGTCCAGCACCCACATCGCGTTTCCGCCGGTCACCTGCCATTCCGCGGGGGCAACCAATCCGGAGCCAAAGATAAGAAGGCGGCGGGCCGACATCCCCTGCCCCAGAGAAGACATTGCCTGAGAAGCAAGCAGCATGAGATATTTGGAATCAACAAAAAGGGTTTCTCTGTTTTCCTTGAGAAAACATTCTATGGCTTTTGCCACTTCCTCCACGTTTTCAAAATCTGCGCAAAATTCCTTCTTGCACAAAGCATCAACTTCGCCGGCAATATGAGAGACTATCGGCGAACAGGAAGAAGCATTTTGATCACAAGGATTCCAGATCATGTTTTACCTATTAAATCCCTTATTTCACTTACAAACTGGTTCACATCTTTAAACCTGCGGTACACCGATGCAAATCGAACAAACGCTACTTCATCCAGCTTCTCCAGCCGCTCCATGACTTTTTCTCCTACCGCCTGAGTCGGCAGCTCGCGTTCATATTCATTTTCCAGCGATTCAATGATGCTATCCACCATGTTTTCTATTTCTTCCACACTTACGGGTCTTTTTTCGCACGCGCGCTCAATGCCGTTAATCAGCTTACCCCTGTCAAAATCCTCATGCCGGCCGTCTCTTTTGACCACTCTCAATTTAGCCCTGAGAATTTCTTCGTAAGTGGTGAAACGGTGCCCGCATTGCAGGCAAACCCGCCTGCGCCTTATAACGCTTCCGCTTCTGGCGCTTCTGCTGTCTATAACCTTGTCGTCAGGGTGGGAACATTTAGGACAGCGCATCAGCAAAACCCCCGTTAACTGACAACTTTTTTAATGGCGGCAAGCAGGGATTTGGAATCATCACTGCGCACAAATATTTTTATTCCTGTACCCGACTGCGTGTATTTCACGTCCGGCACTTGCGTGCCGCTTGTATCATAAAGCACAATTGGTATATCACAGGTGTTCGGCATTTCCTTCAGCATCTGCGCGACAGCATCACCATTCATGCGCGAAAGAACCAGCTTCATAACAATTACATCAGGTTGCTGAATAATAGCCTTTTCCAGCACTTCAGGACCTTTGGTTACCTTATCAACAATATACCCTGCCTCAGCAAAGGCGCTAACCAGCCTTGAGTTGATGGAGCCATCATCTTCCGCAACAAGCACTCTTTTCTTGCTGGCCGGAGTTCTATCCTCTTTCTCGCCGTCCTCACGGCCGCTGCGCAGAAAAATAATGCGCCCCACTTCCATGAGCAGATCATTGGGATCACACGGCTTGGCTATGAATCCGTCCACACTAACGTTGGAAAAGAATTCCGCCATATTTGCCCGGGCTGTAAGAACAAGAACCGGATACTTGGGCTTGCCGTCGGCGGATGATGTTTCCTTCAAAAACCCGATACCGCCCATGCCCGGCATGCTCATATCCAGTATTACCAAATCCGGAACAAGATTCTTTAGTTTTTTAAGCCCTTCTTCCGCGCAATCAGCCGTAATAACATCATAATCTTCAAACGAAAGAAAATCGCTTAATGTCATAAGCAAATTGGCATCATCATCTATTAACAGTATTTTTTTCTTATTCTCAGCCATGAATCACTCCTTATCTACTTTTTCCTTATTATTTCAAGCTAAATCCGCTTTTAATGTCCCAAAGTCGCCACCCCGATGAAAGCACCTTCAATACGATCCATTAACTCTTCCTCCTGCCACGGCTTTGACATGGCCGGTATTGAAAAATTATCCAGTATCTGCGCTTTGGCATGCCCAACGTGCGCTCCGGTAATAACAATTATAGGAACTTTCCTGGTCGCCTTGTTGCTTTTCATCTTTAGAATAACTTCTGTCCCCTCCGTTTCGGGAAGAACAAGGTCCAGCACAACAATATCAGGCCTGTTTTTCTCCACTTTGTCAAGAGCTTCAGTTCCGTTGCCGGCCCTTATTATTTTATACCCATAACTGGCTATCTGATATTCCAGCAAGTCCAAGATGGCAGGCTCATCATCCACAATAAGAACGGTCGGTACCTGTTTGTCGGCCGGAATGGTAAAAGAAATCATCGTCCCCTTGTCAACGCCGGGAGGCGGACTCTGAACCCGGATCCGCCCGCCATGCAGTTCCACTATTTCCTTGGAAATGGCCAACCCCAGCCCGGACCCGCTCGGCTGCTCACCCACCGTAAAATACCGCTCGGTAACCCTGTCGATCGCTTCAGGCGGAATGCCTATCCCTGTATCCTGAATGCTCACAAAAACATCATCAGCATTTTCAGGATCAATACCGGCAACAACATTGATAACCCCATCGCGCGGAGTAAATTTTATCGCATTCCCCATAATATTCAATATCACACGCTCCATCTTGTGAAAATCACATTCAACAAATCTGCGCTCCGTGCCAGTCGAGACCTTCAAGGTCAACGACTTCTGCTCCGCCTGCACACGCAGTGATTCAACTGTACGGTGTACAAGACGTGAAAAAGGAATCTTTGCCTTCGTCAAAACCAGCGTCTTGGCCTCTATTTTCCGCAAATCAAGAATATCATTAACCGTGCCCAGCAATCTCTTGCAGTCCCTGTCCAGCGTCTCTAAATACCGCATCAGCTTGTCGGACACCGGCCCGGCTACACCCTTGATAAGATTCGCAATACCATAAATCATCGATGTAAGCGGCGTTCTTAATTCGTGCGACACATTGGCCACAAACTGCGACCTGGATCTATCCTGTTCCTCCAGCCGTGCAACAGCATCTTCAAGCGCGGCTTGAGCCTGTTTTCGTATGGCAATATTTCTAACGAAAAAGCAAAGACTCTCCTTGCCGTCCAATTCTATCTTATTCACCGCGATTTCTGCCGGAAACAATGACTCGTCTTCTCTTACGCAGTTTCCTTCTATCATGGTGTATCTTTGATCTTTTAAATTCTGCCAAATCCCCTCAAGCAGAGTGAAATCAGATCCGGAAATCCTGTCTATAATGTTAGTGCCGCGAATGTCTTTATCCCCGCACCTGAAAAATTCAAGCGCGCGCGTATTGCAATCAATAACACTCCCGCCTGAATCGGTTATAATTACCGCATCATAAATGCTTTCCAGCAGCTTCTTGTATTCAGGAGAAAATCTGTCTCTTCCCTTGTGCTGTATCCTTGATTTCGCCCTTACCTTCGACTTATTCAGCAGGGACATCTTGACTTCTTCAATATCCGGCGTATCGACACTGACAGAATGCAGGTCTATACGCATTGTTTTTGTCATGTCATCTTTTGGCGGTATTTGTTTCATATCTTATTGCAAAATTAAGCGTTATAAACAGAAGCCTGAATCTTGGTATCCGGCTGAAGTGTAGCAGGCAGACCTGAAATTTCCAGAAGTTTATTTATCAACTTCTGAAGCTTGGCTCCGCTGTCCACCGCTAATTTAAGCATTTCCGACTGCGCATCAGTGATCTCCCCCAAACTGCGCGAAGCTATCATGTCAATCGAACATCCTATAACAACAAGCGGCTGGCAAAGCTCCTGAACTATTTCCGCAAGAAACTCCAGGAGCTGTTTACGCGTCATCTTTGGTGCCTGCTGTTTTGCCGCTCCCTTTTCCTCTGCTTCTTCCGCCGCATCTTCCGCCTTCACTTTTTGAACAAGATTTTCTATCTTCTTCTCTGTCTGTACAACCAGATTATCCACCTCATGACTCACCTCGCGAAGAGACTCCTCAAGCTTGCCGGCCGCTTCCTTTCCGGACTCTGTCTTCCCGTCTTCATCTTTTTTGATAATCGTCTCTTCCAGATGTTCAAGCAGCATGGCAAGATGCCCCACAGCGGCCATTCCACCGCCACCGCCTTTTCCAATACCCATTCCGGAACCGCCGCCAATACCACTCTTAATCATCAACTCATGCCAGCCCTCAATGGACAAGCCGCCTTCTTTAAGCTTTTCAAGCAAATCGGTTTCAGTAATCTTGCCGGCACCTTTGGATTTGATAAAACGAAGAATCCTCTTCTCATTCGCTTCAATGGCATTCCGCTTCTTCATGTATTCTTCAGCAAGTGCATCTATCGTCAGGTCATCAGCCATCTCCTCTATCGCCTCTGTGACAATCTGCTCCGCCTCAATGTCCGTCACGCCGCGCTGGGCGCGCATCTTTTCAAGCACCTCCTGCTCGAGAAGCATGAGGGTCTTGGTAAATTTCTTTTTTCCCTTCTGGGTTTTCATTTCGGGGCTTTGCGACACTCCGTCATAGGCGCGCTTGAGACATCCCACAACGATCTCCGCAAATGTCTCCCCTCCGTCCACATCTACCGCGCCTTGCTGAACTTCAGCTGATTTCATAATAAGATCAGCCAGCTTATCAGCGTCCGTCGCCATGGATTGCATGCCTTCCACAACACCTTTTTGGGTAGTGGAAACATCACCACGCAGAAAGGCCAGAATGGTGTCCACATTAACAGCGGCGGATTCAGCGGCGGCATTCACCGCGCTCACCATGGATTGATCATGCATATCATCCTTGGACAAAACAACTTCATCTTCCGTAACCTGAACATAAGATACCGTGGTGACACGCACACTGTCCAACCCGGCGCCGGCGGCTGCGGTGGCAAAACCGCCTGCCTTTTTAATTTCTTCAGGCTTTGTATTGAACAATTTCATCAATGCTTCAAATTTCTCCTGCGAGATGCCGCGCTTAATGGAAAAACTGTTAAGATCTATTTCCTTAAGACGGTCAACAAATGTTTTTATAAGCCTGTTTCGCAAATCAACTGTGGCGCTATTAGCCATAATCCCGTTTTCATTGATGCTGAAAGCCACTTCCTGATACTTTTTAAACGATTCAGAAAGTTCTTTGAATGCGTCCTCACAGGCTTTCTTGCTCACACTATGGCTCGCGCCGTAAAGAGAAGTATTGCTTAGCGCCAAACCTATTATACGAAGCAGTTTTTCAGCCTCAACACCGCTCATAACGTCAGATTGTGCTTTTTGTGTACTTTGTTCAGTCATGCGCCTATTATAATTGCATATTTAGCCGAAAAACAACAATAAAGCGTGCTAATTTTTATATGTATACAGCGCATGTTTTTTAAAAAAACTTGGAAATACATGCCTGCCGGGCTATATGCCGCAAAATAACTCTGCCGGGCAAAATTAAGTAAAAACATTTCTGATAAAAGTTGTCCGCAAGCGCATGTATGGATACAATCCGCCACCATGGATATGCCTATCACACAAAAAATGCTCATTGATTGGGCAGGCAAACAAATTTTCAAGGATGCCGAACTGCTTGTGCACAAAGGCAGTGTAGTTGAAGCAGAATATGAACCTCCTTTTATCAAAGGAACCATAGCCTGGAGTAATCGCTCTCTAAAAACATCCTTAAAACTATTGCCGGACGGAACAGTGGAAAGTCATTGCCCCTGCTACGTGAATGTTGAACGCGGCATGATATGCGCGCATGTAATAGCAATAGGTCTGTTTCTCGTAAAACGAAACACTGACCCGCGCCGCGAAGAAAAATATCAGGAAGAATTACGGCACGCATCACGAATGGAATCGGTCGACGAAACAGCATTTATCCGCCGCGTTACTCCAGACACTCCCGGCGCAATGCCGGCAAATGTAAAACTCACACTCCCGAAAGAATGGCACGAAGCCTGCCGGAAAGGAACCATTCCGATAACATGCGAAATAGAATGCCGCGGAAAAATTCTCGCCGCGAACAAAGTGCCGAAAGATTTACCGCTCACATTCAGCAAACAGGACGAATCCCTTCTCTTTGTTCTGGAAGATATCTCAAGCGGCCCCATAAATGAACATCTTAACCTGAACAGGCGCGATTTCATCAACATCATCCAGCTTTGCGAAGGCAGACAGATAGTCTGCGCAGACAACAAAAGTATCATGGTAAACGGGGCGAAAATGACCACCTATCTCCATATGGACATGAATAAGGAAAATGGAGAAATCATACTTATGGCCCACACAGAACTCCCATTCATGGAAAGAGGCTCTTTCCCCTTCTATATTGTCTCAGGCAGAGCCGGATGGGTCTACGGCGCCGGCAACCTGTGGCCGCTGGAACACATTCTTCCTGCGCCATATCACCCTGTCTATGAAGAACCTGTCATAATCCAGCGTACAGACATTCTCCGTTTTCTGCGGACTGAATTACCGCTTCTCGCAAAAACCGCACGGATAGAATCCGATATTTCCCTCGACCTTTTCACCATAGAACCAGCCACCCCTAAATTCCATCTCGCCGTGAGAGGCAGTCCCGCATCTCTCTCTGCCGTTCTTTATGCCGATTACGGAATAGCCCGTTTAATCACCCGCAAACCGGACCCCATGGACCATTTTGCCGTCCCTGACCCCAATGACATCATGCGCTATACAGTAAGAAACCCTGATGCCGAAAAAGCAGCTCTAATCAGACTCCGACAGTCAGGATTCAGCGGCGAATACGGCGATAACCTGTCAAGCATTGTAGACAATAGAGAAGTCCTTAACTTCCTTGGCAGTCACCTCCCCGCCCTGCGGCGCAAGGGCTGGAAAGTCGAACTGGAAGGCAAAGTATCACCCTACATGGAAACACTGTCATTCGCGACACCCGTGGTTCATATCTCCGATTCCCAAAACGAAAGCTGGTTCGATGTCGGTTTTGATTTTGAAGACAATCAGGATGGAAAAAGCATTTCCCAGTCAGATGTTCAACTGGCACTCAGAAAGGGCGAATCATTTATCACACGCGGCAACAAAACGATCCTGCTTGACGCCGACGCCATCCGGTCAATGCACGAGGTTTTTTCAGACTGCGCCAGCGGAGACAGCGAAACAGCAGGCCACTTCCGCATGTCAAACATCCATGCTTCATTTGTAAAATCTTCACTTGAATCACTGGATGGCGTGGACATTGAAGACACACCTATGTGGCGGGCCCGGGCCGATCAGCACAACCGGCTGATAAAAACTGAACCGGTTAAACTCCCTGAACACCTTAACTCAATTCTTCGATCATATCAGAAAGACGGCGTAAACTGGCTTTCATTCCTTGAGAAAAACGGCTTTTGCGGAATCCTTTCCGATGAAATGGGACTGGGCAAAACAATTCAAGCCCTGACATGGCTCCATTTAAGAAAGAAAAACCAGAACCGGCAAAACAAACCTGCTCTTATTGTGTGCCCTACAAGCCTGGTTGAAAACTGGGCCGAAGAATCGACAAAGTTTGTTCCCGACATGAAAACGCTAATATTAACAGGCTCGGATCGTCACGACCGATGGAGCCAAATCGAACAATCTGATATAGCAATAACGTCCTACGCCATTCTGCGCCGCGACCTTGACCGGTATCTGGAACATGAATTTTCAGCCGCCATACTGGACGAAGCCCAGCATATAAAAAATAAATCCACGCAAAACGCCCTCGCCGCCAAAAAAATCAGAGCCGGCCATAAACTGGTTCTCACTGGAACACCTATGGAAAACAGCGTGTCCGACTTGTGGTCCATCATGGACTTTCTAATGCCCGGATATCTGTCATCACATGATGTCTTCAGGCAAAATTATGAAATCCCGATTTCACACGGTGATTCAGAAGGAGAAACAGCCCAAATCAAACTCAAACGCAAACTGCATCCATTTCTTTTACGCAGGCTTAAAACAGAAGTAGCAAAAGACCTGCCCGATAAAATCGAAAAAGTGTCTTCATGCCAGCTCACGGCCGATCAGCGCGTTGTATACAACGAGCT
>JBFZFB010000154.1:0-7722 GCA_041306605.1 Lentisphaerota bacterium
ATTGATGATGGTCGGCTTACCCCAACAAACGGCAGTATCAAAATGATCACTTACGACGGCACATACAGCCGTATCAGGCAGCTCAGAACAACACTTATTATAATCAGGTAGTTATTCGCCACAGTATAGGCCTCTTCCCTTTGAACATACGTTTTTTCACAGCTACGTCGGCAGGCTAAATATATACAATTCGGCATTGTGTTTTCGGCATTCTTATAGTACATTTAAAGGCCTTTATTCAGGAGAAAAGTCTAATGGGAAATGATAATCAAACAAAGAAAACCCCTTTAAATAAATGGCATCGGGCGAATGGCGCCAAAATGGTTGATTTTGGCGGCTGGGACATGCCGGTTCAGTATGAGCCGGGCATACTTAAGGAGCATCTTGCAACCCGTAAATTCGGCGGATTATTCGATATCAGTCATATGGGCCGTTTCAGGATTAAGGGCCGGGACCGGATACCATTTCTTCAGCATGTTTTAAGTAACAACTGCGAATCGCTTGAGCCGTGGGAAGCGCAGTATACGCTTGTTCCGAACGAGCGCGGCGGATTGATTGATGACGCTTATTTATACCGGTTTGGTGTAGATGACTACATTCTGGTGGTAAACGCGTCTAATCGTGCCGCATGCTGGAATCACTTTCAGGAGCAGGCTAAAAGATACAAGGATTTGATTCTGGAAGATCACACCGAAAAAATAGCGATGATAGCTTTTCAGGGGCCGTTATCCAAAGAGGTGCTTGAAGGTGTCATGGAGGGTGGTGATTTGCCAAAGCCGATGCGTAACTGTCTGTCGGAAATCAAGTTATGCGGAATAAAGATTCTGACTACGCGTACCGGGTACACGGGTGAGCCGTTGGGGTTTGAGTTGTTTGTTCCGGCGGAGAAAGCAGAAGAGGTATGGGCCAAGCTGATAGGGGCAGGGCGGAAAAGCGGTGTTTTGCCGATAGGGCTTGGGGCCCGTGACACATTGCGGCTGGAAGCAGGGATGCCGTTGTATGGACATGAATTCGGCATTGATAAAGAAGGGAAAGAATTTCCGGCATTCGGATTTCCGTTGACTCGTGTGGCGGTGAGTTTTTCGGAGCGGAAAGGTGATTTTGTGGGGCGTGATGCTTTGGCGAAGCAGTTTGAGCAGATTCAGAGATTATTAACAGGCAGCCATAAACGATCTGAAGTTCTGCCGCGGCGGATAATGCCGGTTGCTGTTCTTGATAAAGGTGTGGTTCGTGCGGGTGATGAAGTGTTTTTGAACGACAAAAAGGCGGGTTTTATTACAAGCGGAACAGCGGTGCCGTACTGGCGTTTTGATGGAGAAGGCGCGACCATGGCGATTACGGATGAGACGTTCCTCAGGTCGATAGCTTTTGCTTATGTTGACGCTGAACTTCTGCCCGATCAGGAATTGGAAGTTGCTGTAAGAAAGAACAGGCTGAAGGCGCAAATTGTCAGGTGGCACGCGCGTTCGGAGGCGCCTCCGTATTTGCGTCCGATACCGATTGGTTACAAAGTAGCGCAGTCGGATCTGGCGGCAGGAACCGGTTTGGAGCGCGCCGGTGTTCTGGTGAAGAAGAGTCTGGAAAATCATGAATGGCGGCAGTGCTGCTGTATGAATTTTATTCCTTCTGAAATGACGCCGTCAGGTTTGGTCAGGCTTTTACAGATTAGCGATCCTGTCGGGCGATACGCGGAGCATAAGTCACTGCTGGCGGCGTTTGAGCAGGAGGTTTTTTATTATCAGGGTACGGATTTTATTGCATGGGTTGAGGAAAGGCTGGCTGTTGAGATGGCCGCTTATTTGGGGTGTCCGCTGGTGGAAGCCCGTTCTATAAGCGGTCAAATGGCAAACATGACGGTTTTCAGCGGTCTTGTTGACTACAAGAACAGGACTAACCGGAGGCAGGAAGCGAAGCGCATCAGTCTGGCCATGAATAATTATATAGGTAACGGCGGGCATTTGAGCGCTCAGCCGATGGGCGCATTGCGTGATTATATCGCGAAGGACCCGGTCACAGAGCAGTATGCGGTGATAAATTTTCCCATGTGCAAAGACAATCCTTACAGGATGGATGTTGCGGAGACGAGCAGGATTCTGGAACGTGTCAATCCTGAGCTAATCATATTCGGCAAGAGCATGGTTTTGCATCCTGAGCCTGTGGCTGAGATTGTAAAGATGCTTGATGGCAGGGAGAACAAGCCGGTTATTATGTATGATATGGCGCATGTTCTGGGGTTGATAGGTCCTCATTTTCAGGAGCCTTTCAAGGATGGAGCTGATATTGTAACAGGTTCCACGCACAAGACGTTTTTCGGCACACAGCGCGGGGTTATAGGCTGTAATTTCAGCAGAAACACGCCGCAATATGAATTATGGGAAGCAATACAGAGGAGAGCGTTTCCGGGCATGGTGAGCAATCATCATCTGGGTACGATACTGGGTCTTCTCATGGCGGCGATAGAGATGAACACATTCAAGGCGGAGTATCAGCCGCAGGTTATAGCGAATGCCAAGGCGTTTGCGCGTGCGTTGAAAAAGGCGGGGTTGGATGTTATGGGTGATCCGTCGGTTGATTATACGCAGACACATCAGGTGATTGTGGGTGTTGGTTATGCTGTTGGCTGTGAGGTTGCGCGGAATCTGGAGGAGAACAATATAGTTGTTAATTATCAGGCGAAGCCGTGTGATGAAGGATTTTCCGCGAGTTCTGCTCTTAGACTTGGTGTTTCGGAGATGACACGGTTCGGGATGAAGGAGAAGGACTTTGAAGAGTTTGCCCCGTTATTTGCAGATGCTGTCAAAGGGTGTAATGGTGTTGGCGAAAAGGTATCTGAATTCCGGAGCAGGTTCAGGGCAATGAAATACTGTTTTGATAAAGAAATGCTGGAGCCTTTCAAGAAACGTTTTTTGGCCATGCTTTGACAGGTATGAGGGTGTAACGTCAATGGACTATATTGCACATACGGATGAACAGCAGAAAGAAATGCTTGCGGCTTGCGGCGTAAAGCGCATGGATGATTTATTTTCTGTTATACCGGCAAAACTGAAGCCGGTATCTTTTGATTTACCGCGTGGAAAATCCGAGTTGGAAACAGAAAGTTTTATGCGTGACGTTGCCGGCATGAACCGGAAGGGGCTGGTATGTTTTCTGGGCGGCGGTTTCTATGATCATTTTATTCCAGCTGCGGTTGATGCGATAGTGTCGCGAAGCGAATTTTACACATCTTACACGCCTTATCAGCCTGAACTTTCGCAGGGTACCCTTCAGGCTATTTATGAATGGCAGACGCAGATATGCAGATTGACCGGCATGGAAGTGGCTAATGCGTCGCTTTATGATGGCGGCACCGCGCTTTATGAGGCATGCAAGATGACTGTCAACGCTACCGGGCGAAGCAAGGTGATTATTGATGGCGGTGTTAATCCGGTTTACAGGAAGATGCTGCGTTCATACATGACGGGTCTTCCTGTAACGCTTGTTGAGGCTCCTGTGACATGCGGGCAGAGTGACAGGAAGGAAATTGCCGGTTTGCTGGATGAAAACACGGCGGCTTTGATTCTGCAGAATCCCAACTTTTTCGGAATGATGGATAACCATGCGGATCTTGTTGAGGAGTGTCACAAGAAGGGTGTTCTTGTTGTGCAGTCTGTGTATCCGGTTGCCATGGCTTTGTTGAATACACCGGGTGAGGCCGGGGTGGATATTGTGACGGGTGAAGGCCAATCGCTTGGTATACCTTTGAGTTTTGGCGGGCCGTATCTTGGATTTATGGCAACGACGAGCAAGCTTGTTCGCAGGATGCCGGGGCGACTGGTCGGGCGCACGCTTGACCGTAATGGCCGTGATGCTTTTGTATTGACGCTACAGGCGCGGGAACAGCATATCAGGCGCGAGAAAGCTGCGTCGAATATTTGCTCCAATGAAGCATTGTGCGCTTTGCGCGCGCATGTATACCTCAGCCTGCTTGGCCGTGAAGGACTGAAAGAAACAGCTTGTTTGTGTCGTGCCAAGGCGCATTACCTGAGTGAACGGATAAAGGCTGTTTCAGGGGTTAAAGTTGTTTCTAAAGATCCGTTTTTCAATGAGTTTGTTGTGGAGCTTCCGGTGGAGGCGGATGTTTTTGCCGGACGGATGCTGGAGTTTGGAGTTGAGGCCGGCCTGCCGCTTGGCGGATTTTACGCGGGTATGAAGAATATGCTTTTGATTACTGTTACGGAGAAGAGGACTAAATTAGAGATGGATGCATTTATTGAGAAAGTGAAAGTGGTGTTATGCCGGTAATTTTTGACAAATCGAAGCAGGGCAGGCGCGGGGTTATGCCGCCGGAATGTGATGTTCCGGCCGTTGCGGCAATTCCACAGGCGTACTGTCGTAAATCGGATCCGGCGTTGTGTGAACTTTCCGAGCTGGATGTGGTGCGTCATTTTACGGAGTTATCGCGGAAGAATTTTGGAGTTGATACGGGGTTTTATCCGCTTGGTTCATGCACCATGAAATACAATCCCAAGGTGCTGGAAAAAATTGCCGGTATGGAAGAATTTTCTCAACAGCATCCGTTTCTGCCGCAAGTATCTGGCGGAGAAAAGTTTGCGCAGGGTTCTCTGCGTGTGATTTACGAATTGGAACGTTTTCTTTGCGAGATAGCCGGGATGGACGCGTTTACTTTACAGCCGATGGCCGGGGCACACGGTGAGCTTACAGGGATGATGCTGATTTCGGCATATCACAGGCGGAAAGGCAATAAGAAGACAGAGATGCTTATTCCGGATGAGGCGCATGGGACAAATCCATCAAGCGCGGGTGTGGCGGGTTACAGCGTGAAGCCTGTGCCGACCAATGAAAAGACAGGCATGCTGGATGTTGCCAAGCTGGAGACGATGGTGAATGAAAATACAGCGGGAATAATGCTCACGAATCCCAATACTTTGGGAATTTTCAACAGTGAAATTGAGAAAATAACTGCCATAGCGCACAAGCATGATGCACTTGTTTATTATGATGGTGCTAATTTAAACGCTGTGCTGGGTAAATTCAGGCCGGGCGATGCGGGTGTTGATGTGATGCATATCAATCTTCATAAGACATTTGCCACACCGCATGGCGGCGGCGGGCCGGGAGCCGGGCCGGTAGGTGTTAAAAAGCATCTGATGGATTTTCTTCCAGTGCCCCGTGTTGTTAAGCAGAGCGATCTAACATACGCGTTGAGTTCTGATTATCCGGAATCGATAGGGCATGTGGCTCCGTTTTACGGCAATTTTCTGGTTTGCCTGAAGGCCTATGTTTATATTCTTTTGCTTGGAGCGGAAGGGTTGATTAGAGTCAGTGAAAATGCCGTGTTAAACGCCAATTATTTGATGCACAAGCTTAAGGGTTGTTATGATTTACCGTTTGATCTGCCGTGTATGCATGAATTTGTTTTATCGGCAAAGAAACAGATGGAACATGGCGTGCATGCGCTTGATATTGCAAAAGCACTGATAGATAAAGGCTTTCATCCGACTACTATTTATTTCCCGCTTATTGTTAAAGAAGCTCTCATGATAGAGCCGACAGAGACGGAAAGCAAAGAGACGCTGGACGCGTTTATTGACGCTATGAAACAGATTGCGGATCGCGCGAAGGAGTGTCCGGATGAACTTCATGCGGCGCCGGTTTCTACTCCGGTAAGCAGGCCGGATGATTTGAAGGCGGCAAAAGACATGGATTTGGCTTATAAGGGTCCTTCTTAACCCGGGATTTGATGAAAGACCTGTATTTGCTATCTTCGTGGTAATCAGGTTCTTATTTTCTGGTTGCGGTCCATGTTCCGATGTTTTTGGAAGAATCCAGATGAGTGGCGTCGTAATCCACGGTTCCTGCCATTGAATCTCTATTGATCACACCTTCGTATGTATGCAGCCATTGTTCCACCGTGGCGGAAAAAGAGATCTTATTGTCGTCAACAGAACCGGTGTAAGTCTCAAAAGACGTGTATATGGTTATTCTGCTTCCGTGTTGTTCGATATCGCATTCACCAAGGCCGGATATGGTCCATATTCCTTCGATATGTTCGTAAGAATCGTTGTCTTCATCTCTGGGGTCGCATCCGGTTGTGAATAGAATACCAATAAGGAGTCCAATCGAGAGAACAATGCGTGTCAGGTTAGTGTTTTTCATGATAAAATTCCTCCTTAATCAAAATATATAAGCATAATGGCGTTTTTTTGGCAAGATTTAAACTTGATTGCCTAAAAAAAATCGGGAATATTTGTTTTTAATGTGGAATTAACATGTCGGCATCAAAGGGTTGAGTTAGCGAGGGGGGGGAGGGGCTGATGAGTGGCGATGATTTAAAAACACAATTAACAGGGTTGTCACGTGAAGGAGTTTTGTATCGTTGTGTTTCCGGCAAGGGGGCAGAGCGTGTGCTGGAGTGTAAAGCCTGCGCGCATCGCTGTAAAATATCACCGGGCCAGCGAGGGCTGTGCTGTATGCGCCGCAATGAAGGCGGGAAGCTGATGGTGCCGTGGGGTTATGTGTCGGGATTGGCATGTGATCCTGTGGAGAAGAAGCCCTTCTATCATTTTCTTCCGGGTAAAGATGCGTTGAGCTTCGGCATGCTGGGTTGTAATTTTCATTGTCAATTCTGTCAGAATTGGACGAGTTCACAGACACTGCGTGATCCAGAGGCGACGGCTTGTCCCAAGAAGTGTCAGCCGGAAGAGATAATCAGCATGGCGATGCAGTATGAAGCTCCGATAATTGCGAGCACGTATAATGAGCCATTGATAACTTCGGAATGGGGTGTAGATGTTTTCAAGCTGGCTAAAAAGAAAAATCTTTTCACTTGTTATGTTTCCAATGGATATGCCACCAGGGAAGTTCTTGAGTATATGGCTCCGTACATGGATGCCATGAATGTTGACTTAAAGTGTTTCACGGAAGATGGTTATCGCAAGCTGGGCGGGCGTTTGGAGCCGGTTCTTGAGACGATCCGGAATCTATGGAAGATGAAAAAATGGGTGGAAGTGATAACGCTTATTGTTCCGGGTTTCAATGACAGTAAGGAAGAGTTGGAGAAGATGGCTGAATTTATGGTTTCTGTGAGTCCGAGCATACCATGGCATGTCACTGCCTATCACCAGCAGTATAAATATTCATCCCGTTTCAAAGTGACGCCGCCCAATAAGATTGCAGAAGCTGTTGAGATAGGCAGGCAGGCTGGAATAAAGTATGTTTATGGCGGCAACATTCTTGATATGGGTCAGTATGAAAACACGTTTTGTCACAAATGCGGAAGCACGCTGATCAAGAGGCGTGGTTTTCAGATTGTTCATAATGCCGTGCAAAGCGGTCATTGCGGAAATTGTTCGTCAGTAATTCCCGGGATATGGCAGACCGCCGAGCGCTGACAAAACACTGCTCCAAGTATTCTTTCCTGCTTCGTTGACTCATTTTTATGCCCCTTTCTCAGGTGTCTTTTATCTTGGCGCTATTCGGCGGCCCTCAAAAAGAGAGAAAAAACTTGCACGCCAAGACCGGATTTGCCATAATATCGAAAATATTGAATGAATTTTTCTGCACTACGAATGAGGTGAAAATATGCGTGATGCGATGACAATTGACACAGTTCCTGTCACTCACTCACTCACTCACTCACTCACTCACTCACTCACTCACTCACTCACTCACTCACTCACTCACTCACTCACTCACTCACTCACTCACTTCCCCAGCTTCTAA
>JBFZFB010000155.1:0-10396 GCA_041306605.1 Lentisphaerota bacterium
CTTGTATTACCTGTCAGTTGGTATTGGGAGGCAGAACCGCAAAGTAAATTAAATTTTATGCTTCGCATAAGTATGCGAAAAAGACTTTAGGGTTCCGCTAGCCCCTCAAGAACTAGCTGACAGGTTTTTTATTTTTGTACGAGAAGGGAGGAGATAGAGAGGACAGGATGACAGGATCGTCCTGTTGATCTGCGGTATCGGAAAGTCAAGTGCGGTACACTTGCAGTGTACCCCGCTTGACTTTCCGAAATCCATTCTTGTAAATGTGGAAGGATAACAAGCAAGCTTGTGACTGAACACGCTCGGCAAGGCCCATGCGCGTTCATAAGGTTTGGATGGTCAACCGCCGCGCCTTGCAAGTTGAAGAACGCGTGTCACCTGTGGAAGAGCGGGGCTGAATCAAGGCGGAAGTGCGGCAGTTGACAGGAATGGAAAGATCTACAGGATACTGCAACCATACCCCATCCTGTCCTCGGACCCGGAAGGTCCTTCCGGACCTGAGGGTAATCCTGTCTGAATTGGATGTTAAGAGCGTCAAATCGAAATCAGGACGAGACAATACATTAGGGTCTTCAGGTCTAAATGCGTAAATAATATTTTCTTCGGGCAGATAAACAGGTGCTGAAAATGTTTAAGGCTGAACTTTACAACTTAATAAGACATTTGGCGGGCGATCCGGCATCCATTATGCAGATGATCGTTGTGCTGGCGCTGGGGATAGTTGTCTGTGTGCTTGTTTTTGAAAAACTGAACAGTGTTTTGGGCACGCCCTTGACCGGTATCGGGCTGTCGGCGATAGTTCTTTTGATCGCGGCTATTGTGCTGATTGTTTCTGTTGTGTCGGTAAAGTTATGGCTGGTTCCTGATTTATCAAGCGCAGCCTTGCGGGCGTCACTGCCGTTTGTTACGGCACTGGCGGTTCTGCTGGTTATAGTTATTCCGCTATTCTGTTTTGTGCAGAAGGCGAAATATTTTCAGGCGTTGTTATGTCTGGCGTTGAGCGTTTGCGCCGCAAGCGCGGTGATACTGCTGGCAAACGCCTGTTATGACGCCGCCGGCGTTGTTAAATCAAAAATCGGTGAAGCAGGAAGCCGGACGGGAGACGCTCTTAAGCAGTGAGTGAACGAAGAGGGATTTTGCCACCCAGCCTGCAGCGCTTACAGCGTCAGCAATGCGGGCAGGGGGGGGTAGGGAAATATCTCTCGCAAAGACGCAAAGATCGCCAAGATCGGGGTCTTTACTTCGGCCTTTGTTATTGTTGTTTTATCTTGAATGCATCAAGGTTTCAGCCATAATACTTTCAGGTAAAAGGAGATATTGAACCCGGAATATTTTCCGTGTTTTGCAGTTCAATAACATAATATCACGGAAAAAAGTCCGAATAATAAATGGTTGTGGAGGAGAAACGAGAATGAGAAGAATGACAAAACAGGAGTGGATTGTGGTCGGGATTACGGCAGCCCTGTTGCTGCTTGTGCTCCCCATTAGCAGGTGGAGCAATTGCGGGGGCAACACCGTAGCTGTCGCTTACACATCCCAAGTAGCAATGTGCATGAAAATGGCGATCAACGAACGACAGACGGACGCCCCAGCAACATTCGATTCCCTCATTCCGCCTTCCTCTTGGCCAGAGGTCTTTCAATTTGGATGTGGCGTGAAGTCCTACTGGGTTCTGAAGAACATAACCCCATTGGAGAGTGGCCCAGTGATCATCTGTGCTCAATTCTTTGACAACGTGCCGCAGCCAACAATCTGGAATCTGTACCGGAGGAACTCCGCCTTCGCTGCGGGCTTTCTGCGTGAGCATGCCAGACTTTTGGATGAGACCGAATATAACAGTCTTGATTTCAATAAGTATTTCTTAGTGACAAAGGAAGATGTTTCGAGCCAACAACTGGAAGGTATCGGCACTAATGCGCCGAGCCTTCAGTTGTGACGTGTTCGATATGACGGGTACTGTTAAAATTATCCCGATTTTTGTGAAGTGGAGATGCGGGCTATGCGTTCCAATACCGGCGGGTGGCTGTAATCAATAAAAACCTTGAACGGGTGGGGTGTCAGGTTGGAAAGGTTTGTAACGGCCAGTTTTTTCAGAGCGGTTATCATGGCTTGCGGGTTGGAGGTTGTTTTTGCCGCAAAGGCGTCGGCTTCATATTCATGTTTTCTTGATATCATATTCCCAACAATCGCCAGTAGTGTTCCAATGGGCGTGAAAAGGAAGCCGAAAAAGAACAAGCTCGCGTAAACGGATAGATGTGTCATCTTGAAAGCCGCGAAAAGCCCTTTGTTTTCAATGAAAAACGAAAGCATGAAAAACATCAGTCCGCTTACGATGAAGGATCTGATCATGGCCTTGAGGATATGTTTCTTTTTGTAGTGTCCCATTTCGTGCGCTACGATGGATACGAGTTCTTCCACCGTATGATTTTCTATAAGAGTGTCGAACAGTACGATGCGGCGCGAGCGTCCGAATCCCGTGAAGAAGGCGTTTGATTTGGATGATCTTTTTGAGCCGTCCATCCGGAATACGCCTTTCATTGTAAAGTTTTGTGAACGTGCGTATTCCTCAAGGGCTGTCCGCAGTGCGCCTTCAGGCATGGGGGTGAACTTGTTGAACAGCGGCATGATGACATAGGGTGATATGAATATCATGAACACTTGAAAGACGGTTACGGCGATCCAGCAGTAAGCCCATGCCGCGGTCCCGGTTTTGCCGAAGAACCACAGTATGCCGGAAAACAGGGCGCCGCCTATCACAATGATAAGGATGATTTCCTTCAGGAAGTCGTTGATAAATGTTTTCGGCGTGGTCCGGTTGAATCCGTATTTTTCTTCCAGCACAAAAGTTTCATACACTGAAAAGGGCAGGCTGATCAGCCTGCCGGCGATCATTATTATTCCGGCGAAGATAAGGCCTGTCGGGATTGGTCTGAATTCAAACCAGAGCGCGATCCGGTCGGCAAAATTAAATCCGCCGGCGAGAATGAAGATGATTGTTATGATTGTGCTGATAGTGTTTGTCAGAATGCCGAATCTTGTTGTGGTGCGCAGGTAATTTTGTGATTTCCGGTATCTTATGGCGTCGTAGAAGCCGTCAAATTCCGGGGGCAGGTCTTCCTTGATATGCCGCATGTTCAACAGGTCTGCCATCAGATCGAGCGCGTAGTGTGATGCCAGAATAAGTAAAATGATAAAGAGGTAAATATTCATATCGGGCTCAATCGTCGTCTTCGGTGTCGTCTTCCGCGTCATCATGCGGGAAGAGTTTTTTCTTCAGTAATGTGAGCAGTGCCGGCATGAGTATGAGTGTGCCGACCAGAGACGCGCAGAGGACTGCAATGATGAGCCAGCCGGTTGTTCTGTACGGGACGAGGGGCAGTATTACAAGGGGCAGGCAGGCCGCGAAAATTGTGATCGTGCTCCGGCAGATTGCGATGGCGGGTTCGCCGAACATTTCGAGGAAGATGGTGTGCCAGGCTTTCCGTCGTGTCTGTGCCGAGTGAGCACGTTCGAGGAAAATCACGGACAGATAGACACCTGTACTCAGCATGAAAACCGGCATTATCATCAGGGCGATATTGCTTCTTATGCCGGCCCATCCCAGTATGCCGTAGATTAAAATTGTTCCATAAACGGCGGGCGCGGTTCCTGTTAATCCATACAGCGGTGACCGGAACAACAGCATTAATACTGCGGCAACAGCGAGAAAAGCCCAGATCATGGGTCTTGCGAGGCCCCTTGCTATCTTGTCGTGCCATATCAGGTCCACGTATGCCGGGCCGGCCCATTGGACATCCAGTTCAACAGCGGACGGGTATGATGCTGAGAACTTATTAACGCAGGCAATCAGGTCTTTGATCTGCTTTGTGTCATAGTTTTTCAATTGGATCCAGATGCAGATTTGATTGTAATCTTTGGTTACGAGGTGCGGCAGGAGCGGGTTTTTTGTTTCCTCCAGCTGGTTGAATATTTTATCAACAGTTGATGCTGAGCATGGGATGCCGAACCGCATGTAGGCTGAATCTTCCGGGTGGTAATCTGCGAATCCGGATACAGACGGCGCGCGGTTGAGTTCGTTGAAAGCTTTTTCCAGTGCGTTTGCTATTGATACCGTTCTGCGGACCGCGTTGTTATTTTCCAGTTCCGATTGAAGGTGTTTTACATATTGGAGCATGACCGGTTTTTTAAATAGCGGGGCGGTGAGTTCTGTTTCCATTTCGAATACCAGTTCGCGGAAAGACAGGCGTGTGAATTCGCCGCACACTTCGAGCGCCTTGTCGAGAAGCTCGGCGTTTTTCAATTCGGCATATTCCTCCATGCGGGCCAGTAAAAGTTTTTTATCTTCAAGATTGGAGTTTTTGATACGCAGGATTTCGCCTGCCAGCCGGTTGATGGTCAGGTTGGCGGGGTTGACATAGCTGAGGGTGTTGGCCAGATTGTTCCATGAGGCGAGCGCGAGAGAATCAACGTTTTCAGCCTCTTTTGTGAGTGTTATGAATGATTTACGGACATCGCCGCTTGTCATGTTGCGGTACAGATCTCTGATGCCGTTTAGCTTGTCGTCGAATATTTTTGTTCCCTGCGGGAAGATCGGGCCGAGCCGTTTTTGTACTTCGGCGCGGAGCATATCTATCCGCTCCAGAGCGTTAAAGCCGTTTGGCTGTGCCGCCCGCAGGGAGAGGTAGATCACGCGGCTTCCGCCGAGATGTTTATTCGCTGTCCTGTCGGTGATTCCGGCGGGGTGGTTCCGCGCGAGCCATGAATACGCGTTGTCGCTGACTGTGCATCGCCAGATGGCCGCGGCAGAGAGTGTCAGGAGTACCGTGGCGGCGAAGAGGCATGTTTCCCACTTGATGCGGTTGAAGACGCCCAGTTTCATCATCATGAGGCCGAGCCAGTCTTTCTCTTCGGAGAGCATGAGGGATTTTTCGTGGATGGCTTCAAGTTTTCCGCCGGATATCGTTGTGTGTATATAAGCGGGGATGAATGTGATGCTCAGGATCCACGACAGGAATGTGCCCATAGCCGAGAACAGGCCGAACACTCTCAATGAGATTACCGGTGCCGACATGAGGGTGATAAGCCATGCTATTATTGCGAGGTTGGCGTAAAGCATGGGTTTGAACAAACGCGAGGTGCCGATTTTGAGGGCCATGGTTTTATTTTTGAACTTGTAATAGTTATCGAAGAACTCGCTGGTCACATGCAGTGAATTCATTATGGCCACCGGAATGAGGAAGATGAGCGTCATGGAGCTGATGATATTTATTTTGAATCCCGTTCCGGCCATAAGGCCGGAGGTGCATATTACCGTGGCGGCAGTTGCCATCAGCGGGCCGGCTATTAAGGTAATGGAGCGGTGAAAAAGGAAGAACAGCGCGATGAAGGCGCAAATCAGCGCTGATATGATAAATATGCCCATAAATGGGGGTGTTTCGAGGGCAAATGTCTCGTCCATAACGGCTGGTCCGGTGACAAGAACCTTGTCGTTGCCGTCCCAGTTTCTCGTCAGCGATTTTATCAGGCGCACGACATTACAGGCGCGGGATCTGTCCGTGACCGGCACATAGATGCAGACGGCTTTTTCATCTCTGGATGCGAGGACGCCTGCATAGAGAGGATTGTTCATCAGCATATTTTTTACGGCCTGCGCCTGTTCCCTTGTGGCAGGCGGCTGTGCCATAAGGCGTTCGTTTTTCAACAAGCCCGGCTCGGCTTGCGAGATGCCTGTCACCGTGCTTGGTCCGATGATGCCGCTGGCGACAATAACACTGCGCCTGCTTTTATCAAAAAGACCGGCAGGATTATCAAGGCCGCGGGAGAACAAACGCTCCAGCGGATTACGAGGTGACAGGTCCGCATTGAATTCACGTTCAGGCTGTCCGCCGGTGGCCGGCATAGTGATGATGGCATTGCCGCTTGGTCCGCGCTTCAGGCTGGCGAGCTGGGCTGTCAGGTTGTATACTCTTGACAGTGTTTGAACGTTGAACGCGCCGTCGGCGTCTTTCTGGTTTTCGATGACGGCGATGACAAAATCTTGCAGGTTGAAATCGGAGCATATTTGTTTGTGCGGCAACAGGATGTAATCGTTGCCCGGGATCGTTTTTTCGTGGTTGTTTCTGAAGCGGCATTCGACCAGCGGAAGCAGGAAGAGCAGGGTGAAGCTAAATGTCAGGCTCAATATCAGCCATGGCCTGTTAAGACTAAAGTTTACGGTTGCGTGTTTCATAGTGTATTCTCCGGTCCTGATTCACGCAGGGTTTTTTTATGGACCAACCCTTACTTAGGATCGAAGGCATGACTCACTATCCGGCATGTTTGGCTTCAGGTCAAGATGGTTTCTGAGGCAAGTTGATGGTGCCGGGGGGTGGCTTTATGCTTTGGAAAACAGGCTATTTTATGGGAAATGGAGCGTAAAAAGGTTGAAAAAATTATGTCCTTGACCCTGTCGGATATGGTTGGTAGCTTAATGTGGCTCTGAAAAATTTATTTTTTTTGCACAGAGTGGGGGTTTCCCCACTCTTTTTTGTGTAGTGGTGGTGAAGCGCGGAAATTATTGAGTAAAGGTTCGAAAAGTTATGAATAACGAACTGTCAAATGTGCTTAGTTACATGGAAAAAGAGCGCGGTATAGACCGCGAGTTGCTGATAAAAGCAGTGGAATCTGCTTTGCAAGCGGTTTCCAAGAAGAGCCTTAGCACAACGCGTGATCTACGCATTCAGGTGGACAGGGAAACTTGCGAGATCAAAGCTTTTGCGACGGTAAAGGTTGTGGAAAGCGCTCCTAAAACGAGCAAAGACAAGATATCCCTTGAAAACGCCAGAAAAATCAAGCCTGACGTTCAACTTGGCGACACTGTTGAGATAGAGGCGACACCGAGAAATCTGGGTAGAATCGCCGCTCAGACGGCAAAACAGGCGATTATTCAGAAAATCAGGCAAGCTGAAAAAGACATTGTTTTCGGGGAATATAAAGACCGTATAGGCGATATTGTCAGCGGTACTGTCCGTCAGTTTGAACGGAGTGACATTATAGTGGATCTTGGCAAGGCTGAGGCCATTCTTACGTCGAAAGAGCGTGTGCCTACTGAGGAATATCAGGTGGGTGACCGTATCAGGGCTTATATTCTCAGTGTGCAGAACAATCCTTCGGGGCCGGGCATTATGCTTTCACGCAGTCACCCGGATTTTGTAAAAAGTCTTTTCAAGCTTGAGGTTTCAGAGATTTCGGACGGAGTGGTGGAGATAAAGGGGATTTCGCGTGAGGCCGGATACCGTTCCAAGATAGCGGTTGTGTCTCATGATGAGAAGGTTGACCCGGTTGGGGCGTGTGTCGGCATGCGCGGGATGCGGGTTAAGAACATAGTTCGCGAACTTTCGGGTGAAAAAATAGACATAATCCGGTGGAGTGACGACATCAAGACATACGTGGCAAACGCGCTTTCTCCGGCAAAGCTGTCGAAAGTCAGCGTGGATCCCAATCATTATAATCTTGTTCATGTGGTTGTGGATGCCGATCAGTTGTCTCTGGCCATAGGCAAGAAGGGGCAGAATGTGCGTTTATCATCCCGCCTGATAGGCTGGAAGATAGACATACAGAAGGATGAAAGTGAAGTGAGCTTTGAGGAGAAGGTGACAAAAGCGGTTAATGTTCTTGCGGCCATTGAAGGCATAGGTGCTGAGAAAGCCCGGAGTCTTGTGCAGGCCGGGTTCCTTACAATGGAAGGTATTCTTGCCGCCGAGATAACTGATATTGTTGAGATGGCCAATCTCAGCGCGGAAGATGCAAAAATAATTTATGATGCGGTTGCCGCAAAGGTGGAAGCTCTGGATCAGAGCGGCGGGGATGGCGCGGAAGCTGAAGGCACTGGTGTGTCTGGCATGGAACAGACTGAATAGCCGGCGGAAGATTTAACCGGCGCGGGGGATATGTGGATTATGAGAGTTCATGAGTTGGCAAAAGAATTAAATTTAACCAGCAAGGATGTCATTGCCAAACTGCATGATATGGATGTGGAAGCCAAGAACCACATGAGCACCATAGAAGATATTGCCGTGGAGCTTTTGCGTGAAGAATGCGGCCGCGGAAAATCGAAACCCGTTTCTGCTCCTGCTGCTGCTCCGGTTGCGGGCGGGAAAGATTCCGCGCAGAAGGAAAAACCTTCATCTGCACCGAAGTCCGACAAGAAAGAAAAACCGGCGGAACCGAAAGTGCCGGAATCTGAAGAAGATGATGATATTGTTCTGGACGGCAAAACAATACGGATACGCGGTCCGGTTTTTGTAAAAAATCTTGCCGAGGTCCTCGAATTGCGGCCCAACAAGCTCATAGCCGAGTTGATGGGTATGAATATATTTGCCGCCATAAATGACCGTCTTGAAGCGAATATTGCACGCAAAATAATTGAGCAGCATGGTTTTGCATTTGAGCAGGAGAAGCGTGTAATGGTTCACAAGGAAGTGGTTTCCAAGCCGGGTGATCAGAAAGAGGATGCTCCGGCTGATCTTGTGCCGCGGTCTCCGGTGGTTACTTTTCTGGGGCATGTTGACCATGGGAAGACTTCATTGCTTGATAAGATCAGGAACACGGCGGTTACGCAGAGTGAATGGGGCGGGATAACCCAGCATATAGGCGCGTATACTGTGCAGGTCGGGGGGCGGAGTATAACTTTTCTGGACACGCCGGGACATGCCGCTTTCACAGCCATGCGCGCGCGCGGCGCCAACCTTACCGACATAGCCGTGATAATCATTGCCGCAGACGACGGGATCATGCCGCAGACGAAAGAGGCGATAAAGCACGCTCAGGCCGCGGAGGTGTCGTTGATGGTTGCCATAAACAAAATGGACCTGCCGTCCGCGAATGAGATGCTTGTGAAGAAACAGCTTCAGGCGGAAGGACTGGTTGCGGAAGAATGGGGCGGTGCTGTGATATGCTGTCCGGTGAGCGCGCAGACAGGCAAGGGGATAGATCATCTTCTGGATATGATACTGCTTCAGGCTGATATGCTTGAGCTCAAGGCGAATCCCAACCGCCGTGCGCAGGGTTTTGTTATTGAAGCGAGGCTTGAGCCGGGCATGGGGCCCACGGCGAATCTGCTTGTGACCAATGGAACTCTCAAGATGGGCGATGTTATTCTTTGCGGATCATACTGCGGCAAAGTGAGGGCGCTCGTTAATGATCATGGCATTAAAGTTAAAACAGCAGGACCGTCCACGCCGATAAAATGTCTTGGACTTTCAGGTGTGCCGGAGGCAGGCGCCAAATTCATGATTTGCACGGACGAAAAAGAAGCCCGCATTCTGGCAGAGGTGGATGCAAAGAAGGAAAAGGCTATCCAGCTGGCGGTTCCGCAGAAGATTTCTCTTGAAAACATTTTCACCCAAATGCAGGAAAACAGCCAGAAAATGGAGTTAAGAGTGATACTCAAAGCCGATACACAGGGATCGGTTGAGGCCATTTCCCACGCGCTTGAAGACATCAAGAGCGACAAAGTGTCAATGAACGTTATTCTGAGTACAACAGGCAATATTACCACGAATGATGTCATGCTCGCTTCGGCGTCCAACGCTATTATCCTCGGTTTTCATGTAGGCAAAGAAGCCGGTGTGGTGGCGCAGGCGAAACATGAAGGCGTTGAAATCAGAGTATACGAAATTATTTACCAGTTGATTGATCAGGTCAGGGACACGATGACAGGCCTTATTGCTCCGAAGTATCAGGAGATACCAAGGGGGCGTGCGGTTGTTAAGCAGGTGTTCGGCGGGGGGAAGAGAGGAAAGATTGCCGGAAGTCTGGTTGTTCAGGGTTATGTTAAGCCAAAGTTCAAGGCAAGGCTGAAACGCGGCGAAGAAGTTCTTCACGAAGGAACAGTGGTGTCGCTGAAGCGTTTTCAGGAGAGCACGGATCAAGTCAAAGAATCACAAGAATGCGGAATAAGGCTGGAATCTCATATTGATTTTATTGAAGGCGACATCCTGGAATTTTTTGAAGTTGAGGAAATAAAACAGACATTGTAAGTCCTGTATAGTCTCTTTCGGGGTAAACAGGGGATCCATTCTAATCAGTCAATTCTGGTAAGAATTAAGCCATTTACAGAAAGAATTTGACCCTCGTGTACTCCGGGTCTGAGGACAGACAGGATAACAGGATATGATGATTAGATAGGGGAAACGGGACCAGTCATGTCGAACCAGTCCTATCGAATGATGGGATGACGTGACTTGTCATGTCGAATGACGTGATGACGAGAAATGTTTATTTCTGGAACTTCATAGGGCAGGACTGAAAACAGAATATTGAGAACAAGGTTATTGTGGAACTGAAGTCTGCGAAAAAGATGGTCAAAGCACATGGGATTCAGTTGGTCAACTACCTTGTTGCAACTGGCATACCG
>JBFZFB010000156.1:0-8283 GCA_041306605.1 Lentisphaerota bacterium
ACGAATGTCGGCGGGATGACGCATTCTACTAAATACTATTACATGTTTTACGCGACGAACTCGATTGGCATCTGGTGGGCTCAGCCGGCGACGAATTTCACTACATTGCAGGGCATACCCGTGGTGAGCAACAAGCCGGCATCGAATATAGCCGGAAATGGTACGGACAGGACGGCTACGTTGAATGGCAATGTTGTATCTACAGGGACAGTTCCGCCTGAGGTGACGGTTTATTGGGGGACCAACAACGCGGGTGCGGGCGGCGCATGGCAATATACAAATTATATAGGGGTATGTGGGCAGGGCCTTGTTTCCACGAATGTCGGTGGGCTGAATACTTTGACAACATATTACTATATGTTTTATGCGACAAACGATAGCGGGGAATGGTGGGCCCAGCCGGCGACGAATTTTACTACATTGGAGTATCCAGCAACAGGTCCTCTAAACGGGATCGCAGGGTATTTTCATATTGATGGTGAGCAATTCGCCGGGATAGATAACTGGACATGGGCCGCCGCTCCCGGCGGATATGGAAATTATACCGTTAGTGTTGGCCCTGCACAAGTGCTAGACGGTAACTCTTATAGTATAACCACAAGAATCAGTCAATATAACACATTAAATGGCTGTATAGTTATGGCGCTGATTGACTGGAATCAAAATGATTCATTTACCAATGATGTTGATCTTGTTTTCAATCAATATCAGCATTTGTCCGCAGGTGGAGTTTATTCGGGAAGCGTTACAGTTCCAACCAATGCTGTTCCCGGTTATACGACGATGCGTGTTATTGCATATAATTGGTCAGCCGAGCCGCGAGACGGAGGCGTATGGAATTATATGTGCGGAGAAGCTGAAGATTACAAAGTGCATGTTTCGGGTATATCAAACGGGAGCGGCGCGACGAATGTCGGTACCACGTATGCCACGCTGACGGGCAAACTTATGGCTACCAACGCGGCGGAGACGACGGTATCCGTTTACTGGGGTTTGAATGACGGCGGTACGAACGAGACGGCATGGACCAATGTGACGACTATTGGAATGCTGAGTATGGGTGATTTTTCAACGAATCTTACCGGATTACTGCCGGGCTCTAACTATTACTACCGATGCTGTGCGTCGAACAGTATATTTGAAGACTGGGCGTTGGCAACGGCTGGGTTCTGGGTGTTGCCGGAAGGTCCCGTGGTTAGCAACAAGCCGGCGTCGAATATAACGGCGAGGACGGCGACGTTGAACGGCGAGGTTACGTGGACAAGCGCAGTTCCGCCTGAGGTGACGGTTTATTGGGGGACCAACAACGCGGGTGCTGGCGGCACATGGCAATATACAAATTATATAGGGGTATGCGGGCAGGGCCTTGTTTCCACGAATGTCGGCGGGATGACGCATTCTACTAAATACTATTACATGTTTTACGCGACGAACTCGATTGGCATCTGGTGGGCACAGCCGGCGACGAATTTCACTACATTGCAGGGCATACCTGTGGTGAGCAACAAGCCGGCATCGAATATAACTGCAAGGACGGCGACTTTGAATGGATATGTTGTTTCGACAGGGACAGTGCCGCCGGAGGTTACGGTTTATTGGGGAACCAACAACGCGGGTGCTGGCGGAGAGTGGCAATACACGAATTCCTTCGGGATATGCGAACAGGGATTGCTTTCCACGAATGTCGGCGGGCTGACTCCCTCGACGACATATTACTATATGTTTTACGCGACTAATGACAGCGGGGGATATTGGGCACAGCCGGCGACGAATTTTATGACATGGCAGGTGCCAGCGGTTATCAATTTAAGCGCGAGCGGGATAGGGCCGTCAAGCGGGACGCTGAGTGGACAGATAACCAGTACTGGTGGAGATACAGGGACGGTGGCACGGATATACTGGGGGACGGTGAACGGCGGGACGACGAAGAGCGCGTGGAGCAATGTTATATCAATGGGAGTGCAGACAGGTTCGTTCAGTTCAGCGATAGGGAATTTGTGGGGTAATCAGAAGATATATTATACCTGTTACGTGAGCAACACGGCGGGAGACGCGTGGGCGCCGGTGGTTACTAATTTTACGACACTGCCTCCGGCGATATGCATAAGCGATGTGGCATTTCCAGTGTGGGAAGATCAGACCGCGGTATTTGTGGTTACTGCTACTGTTTCCCGGAGCGCAACAGAGGTGAGTATTGGATATATCACCACGAACGGGACGGCGTTATCGGGTAGTGACTATGTGTTTGCGAGCAACGGTTTTACTTTTGCGGCAGGCAGTCTGATAAGCACATCTATAACTGTTCAGGTTGTGGATGACAGGGTTTATGAGAGTCAGAGAGAAAAGTTTTACGTTAATCTTGTTAATCCTGTTGGTTTGACGACAGGAGACGGTCAGGGTGAATGCGTGTTGAAGGACAATGATTTTGACTTGGTATGGAGGAACTGGCCGTTAAAGATGTCTATGTATATTACCGGGTATGTGAAGGCGGGGCGTCTGACCAATTTTCCGATGCAGGTTAGGTTGGGGCCTGAGGTGACGAAATACGCAGGTGAAGATGGCGCGAATTTGAGGTTTTCCGGTGCCGGGTACCGGCGTGAACTGGATTATGAGATTGAAGAATGGAATACGAACGGGGATTCGTTTGTATGGGTGCAGGTGCCGGAGTTGGAGCAGAGCAATACTGTGATTTATGCGCACTGGGGTAATGAGGCTGTTATGACAAACAGCGTGGCGAGTCCCACGAATATAGCTGGTTGTGCGTTATGGTTGAGCGCGGATGCGGGAGTGGTGACTAATGGGGGCACGGTGACAAACTGGCTGGATCGTTCCGGCGCCGGCAATCATGCAGTGCAGACGAACGCGGTGGAACAGCCGATAGTGGTGGAAGGAGCTGTTAATGGTTTGCCGGTGGTTCGATTTGACGGGACCAATGACTGGTTCTGGTTCCCGGAGATTAATAATATTCGTGCGGTGTATTGGGTGTTGAAGGAAGATGCTGATGCGACTGAGGTCAGATTTTTGCTTGGTCACAGCACGTCGTATAATTTTTGCAGGGCTGACCCGGGTAAAGCGCTGTGGAATACGACATTTGCATCTCCGAATGTTTATAATGGGACAACGAAGACGAACGGATTTTTAGTGGTGGGGTATAATGTAAACGCTCCGACAGTTTATTCGATAGTTTCTTTGCAAACACTTGGCAATGTTTCGGCGAACCAGTTGACGCGTGACAGAAATACTGTAGAGCGCGGTTGGGATGGTGATATTGCGGAAGTTATTATTTACACAAACGCGCTGTCGGCGGCTGAGCAGAATGCAGTAGGTTATTATCTAGAGAAGAAATACGGGTTTGCCGGCGGGTATTATGATTTCAATGTGCCCAGCTATACACTGGATGGCGGAACGTGGCAGAATAACTTCAGGGGTGTATGGCACTTGCATAATCAAACTACAGACTCGTCGCCGTTGGGAAATAACGCTTATAAATTCGGACCTAGTATTACGGATGGCGAGACCGGGAACGCACTGAGTTTTGATTCTGTAAACGATTATGTCTTCTGCGGTAATACTCCGATCATGAATCCATACGACAGGTTTACGATGTCGTTATGGGTCAAAGCGGCAGGGAATACCGGCACACGCGGGATAGTTGGTTCAACATGGGGTTGCGGTGATGCGAATCTGTTTTATGTAATCAGGCATGAAGAAGATGATGTTAAGGTTTCCTTTGGTGGTGATTACAGCACTTATTATCAATTCTGGCCTACTGACGGTATTACGGCGGTTGACGCGTTGCCGACGTCTGAGTTGAATCAATGGAATCAATTTGTTTTAACTTTTGACAGTCCGACGGCAAGGCTTTACAAGAATGGCCAGCTTGTCGCGTCAAAGGCAATATGGTTCGGCAATTTAAAGACGTCGGGTGGTGGCACTGTTAATATTGGACGGTGGCCGAATTGCAATGAGGATAAATATTTCAATGGCAGTATTGATGAAGTTCAGTTTTCCGGTGTACCGCGTTCAGCGGACTGGGTATGGGCGAGCTGGATGTGTCAGGCCTCGAATGATGTATTTATAACATACGGCCATCCTGCGATGAACGGTACGATTATTATTATTGAATAAACGTGACTACGCAAGCACCAGGGTTCGGGGTTCAGGAAATCCACAAGAGGTTCCATGCCGTTGAGCATCCGGATGCACTCCTGATATCGATTTGACACTCTTGGCATCCAATTCAGACAGGACCTGTCATGTCGAATGACGTGATTACAGGATGGGGTATGTTTTCAGTATCCTGTAAATCTTTCCATTTCTGTCAACTGTCGCAATTCCACCTTGATTCAGCCCCACTCATCCACAGGTGCCACGCGCGGTCCATGGATATTCTTCCACTTGCAAGGCGGCGGTTGACCATCCAAACCTCATGAACGCGTATGGGCCTTGCTGAGCGTGTTCAGTCACAAGCTTGATTGTTGTCTCCCGCACTTACAAGAACGGATTTCGGAAAGCCAAGGGGGGTACACTGTAAGTGTACCGCCTTGACTTTCCGATACCGTAGATCAACAGGACGATCCTGTCATCACGTCATCCCATCATTCGATAGGACTGGTTCGACATGACAAGTCCGGTCCTCTTTATCTCAGAGTCAGCTGTCCATCTATAGCCGGACGAGGCATTATTCCCTGAACCATGATTTCTGAACCCTCGCCGCCTGATTAGTTACGATTGAACATTGAAAAATATTATCCCGTAATCCTGTCTAAATGTTTGAAATATTCTGCTGAATCGGTAGATTATCTTCAATGCGAGCAAAACAAACAAAACAGAAGAGTGTAGAGACAGCTGAAAGCATGGCGCAGAAACAGCGCGAGATTTCTGTGTCGGAATTTTTTCTTAAGAACCGTCACCTTCTCGGTTTCGATAATCCGCGCAAGGCTTTGTTGACTACCGTGAAGGAAGCGGTTGATAATGCGCTTGATGCCTGCGAGGAGGCGGGGATTCTGCCGGAGATAGGTGTTGATATACAGCAGACGGGTGAAAACAGATTCAGTGTGGCGGTTACTGATAATGGTCCCGGTATTTTGCGGGCGCAGATTCCGAAGATTTTCGCCAAACTTCTTTACGGTTCCAAATTTCACCGGCTTCGCATGTCGCGCGGTCAGCAGGGAATAGGCATAAGCGCGGCTGGCATGTATGGTCAGTTGACGACAGGAAGTGCCACAAAGATTTATTCCAAAACGAAGAAACGAGGCAAGGCGAATTACATAGAGGTTCAAATTGATGCCCGCCAGAACAAGCCTACTATTTTGAAGGACGAGGAGATTGACTGGCAACCTGAGTTTTATCCGGCGGCGCAGAACGGCAAGCCCGGCAAGGTGGTGGCGGCAAATCACGGGACATGTGTTGCGATAGAGATGGAGGCCTCTTACGTGAGAGGTAAGTTGTCGGTTGATGAATATTTAAAACAGTGCGCGGTAGTCAATCCGCACCTTCAGCTTCACTACAGGGTGGTATTGCAGAAGAAAGGCGTGGATCAGGAGGAAGACAAGAAGGGCAGTGAGAAGAAAGATGCGAATGAAGCCAATGGGGCGTCATGGGTGACATTTGAGAGAATAGTCAAACGTCTGCCTCCGCCGCCGTGCGAAATAAAGCCGCATCCGCATGGTGTTGAGCTGGGTATGCTTCTGCAGATGTTGAAGGACAGTACTGGACGGACGGTACGCGCGATGCTTCAGCATGATTTTTCCCGGGTGAGCAGTAACTGTGCCGCGCAGATGTGCAAGCAGGCCGGGATCAGTCTTCAGTCCCGGCCGGCTAAAGTCACACAGCAGGAGGTGGAGGCATTGTTCGCGGCGATTCAGAGCACGAAACTTATGAGGCCGCCTACTGATTGTCTTTCTCCGATAGAGGAGGAGCACATTATAGCGGGGTTGAAGAAGGAGATAGAGGCTGATTTTTACACTGCGGTGACGCGGTTTCCGGCGGTATATCGCGGCAATCCTTTTCAGATAGAGGTTGGGATTGCTTACGCCAAGCCGGGGCAGAATGAGGATTTGACTGTTGAAGAGCCGGTGCGAGTGATGCGGTTTGCCAACAGGGTTCCGCTTCTTCACATGGCAGGAGCTTGCGCGATCAGCAAGTCAGTTATGGGTGTTAACTGGAAGAGCTATGGATTGTCTCAACCGCGCGGAGGTCTGCCTTGCGGGCCAATGGTGGTAATGGTGCACATGGCCAGTGTGTGGGTGCCGTTTACCAGTGAGAGCAAGGAGGCGATCGCGCATTATCCTGAAATCATCAAGGAAGTAATTTTCGGGCTTCAGGAATGCGGACGCAGGTTATCTGTTTATTTGAGTAAGAGAAGGCGGCTGGCGGAAATAGAGAGGAAGAAGAATTATATGACTCTTTATATTCCGCATCTTGCGCTGGGCTTGAAGCAGGTTCTTGATTTGAACGACAGGCAGGAAAATAAGATTATAAGCACGCTAAATAAAATGCTGGAACGAACACATGTGGAGCAATAGAGGGTGTATTACACTGGCGTGTTAGCGGTTTGACTGGAGGGTGTTATGGTAAAATCCGGAAAGAAAAGTGGCGGAAAGCGCTCAAAAAGCGATGGAGCGGGGCGCGGTAAATCTTTACCGAAGAAGAGGGGTTCCCGGTCTGATGATATTTCCGCCGAGCGGGCTGTGGCGGTTTCCGGCAGTGGTGCAAAGGCTCCTAAGGTAATAAGCAGAGAAGATGCATCCCGCAAGATAGTTGATGTTTGTGATAAGATTTACACTGATATTGTAAAGCGCAACAGAAAGCCGGACATGAAGTTTCCTGTAAGGTCGCTGGCTAATGTCAAATACGACCTGAAACGTGGTCATTTTGAGATACTCGGCAAAACATCTGTCAGGACATTAACTTACAACACGGTGAAGACCTTTGCGCAATCAATGCGATTGCTGGCTACGACAAAAAAAGATCTGCTGGACAGGAACGACATCGCCGGCAAGCGTGAAATTTATTATAACAGCAAGAGCTGGGGTGAGTGCAGGTTTGATGAGCAGCCGGAGAGTGATACACTTCTTGACGACATAGAAGCAATGATCGAAGTGAACCGCGAACAGCTGGGGTATATTCCCGAGGAGCGGGGTGGTGATGTTGCGGGGCCGATAACGGTGATAGATCAGAATCCGGCGACAAAGCAGGTTGTGAAAATTGACTGTGAGAAGCTGGGTACCGGCGCGTGGAGTATTCCGTCGCGCGTGGAGCATCTTAAATTTGAAACGAACGCCAAGTTTGTTCTTGTCATAGAAACGGCATCTTTGTTTCAGCGTTTACTGCATCATCAGTTCTACAAGACATCGAAATGCATTCTTATTTCCATGAGCGGAGTTCCTACGAGGGCATGCCGCCGGTTTATTCGCAGGCTGGCGGATGATCAAAAACTGCCTGTGCTGGTTTTTACGGATGGTGATCCGTACGGGTACTGCAATATATACAGGACGTTGAAGGTTGGATCGGGTCAGGCGGCGCATATTAACCGTTTTTTCTGTGTGCCGCAGGCGCAGTATTTGGGGGTAACTCCGCAGGATATAATAGATTACAAGTTGGAAGACGCCACGCATCCGCTTGAGGATGTTGATATAAAGAGGGCGAAAGACGCGTTGAAGAATGATCCTTTCATAAAACATCACAAGCCCTGGCAGGCGGCTTTAAATCAGATGCTTTCCATGGGTGTTCGCATTGAACAGCAGGCGTTTGCCAAGCATGGTCTTAATTTTGTGCTTGAACATTACCTGCCTGAAAAACTGAAGAAGAAACAGTTTTTACCCTAGCAATAAAGGGATTAGAAGGGTTTTTGAACCTTGACCGTTTATTGGGATTTGATTAAAGTATAGACCATGAAACCTTTAAGCAATAAACATCGATTGCTATCTGGTGAGTGTAGTGATGTGTTTTTCGGTGATCTGGTATCTTCTCTTCCAAATGGCGTTGCCGTTGTTGGGCGTGATGGAGTAATCAAGTTTGTTAATTCCGCTATGGTGGAGTTGGCCGGGGTTGATATCGAGAACGTTTGCACTATGGATGATTGGATAAAGAAAGTATTTCCTGATGCCGGACAGCAGAAGGAGGTGCTTGACTCGTGGCGCGGCACAGCGGAAGGCAAGGAGCCGTTTGATAAAGAGATCGTGTTTTCAAGGAAAGATGGAAAACAGCGTTTCTGTCATCTGCGTATATCGCTCATGAAAAGCGGTGATTTGCTTGTCAGCGGTTATGATGTAACGGATC
>JBFZFB010000157.1:0-16816 GCA_041306605.1 Lentisphaerota bacterium
CACCCGCAGACACAACCGGAAGCTTGTCGGCCGCCACCACCGTAACCATAACCTTGTCATGCCACTCTTCATTAACAACTGTTCCCATCAGAACATCTGTGTCATGCGCCACCTTGGACGAAACCGACCCCATTATGTCGTTAATTTCCTTGAGCGTCAGATCAACGCCGCCCGCAATACTCACCATCAGCGAACCTGCTTTTGAAATCACTGCACCGCGCTCCAGAAGAGAATTATCCAGCAACGAGGCAATCGCCTCTCTCGTCTTGTTCTTCCCCTCACCAATCCCATACCCGAACGTGCATATTCCGCCGCTGTCTTTTATCACCTTCCTCAAATCACTGAAATTGAGATTCATCAAACCCGGCTTGACTATCGCCTGCTCAATCGAACTTATTCCCGCGCTTATCACCTGATCCGACTTTTCAAACGTCTCCGCCGCATTTGCCTTGCCAACTGATTCAGCAAGCCTGTCGTTTGGAATTATTATCAGCGTGTTACCCGCCTTGCTTAAATCTGTCACCGCGCGGTCAGCCTGAACACGCCTGTTCCTGCCCTCAAATTTAAACGGAAGAATCGCAAAACATAATGTCACCGCACCGGCCTCTGCCGCCGCGTCAAGAACAACCGGAACCGCACCGGTCCCCGTCCCGCCCCCGAATCCGGCCACAATAAAAACCAGCTTAACACCGGAAAATAAATTCCTGATCATTACCATATCATTTTCCGCAGCCTTCCGGCCAAGCTCCACATCTCCGCCGGCACCCAAACCATCCGTCAGACCAACGCCTATCTGAAGCTTCACCGCCGCTTTGGAAACAGCCAAAGCTTTTGAATCGGTATTTATGGCGGCAATAACGGCATTACCCAAACCATAACCAGTCAGATGATCAATAACCTGACAACCGGCATCGCCCACCCCGACTATGATAACTTCCGAATCATTCATTGTTACAACCCGATTTTACCGTCCAAATAATCCCTTCAACCAGTCCCTGAAAGAACCTGTGCTCCTGTTGTCCTGCAATCTGAACCCGTATTGCGCCAACCCGCAGCACGTCGCGTATTCCGGACCTTCAGTCGCTATGGCCAGCCCGCTTACATTCCTCGGCTTCCCAATAGAACACGGCAGATCAAACACATCTTCCACAAGCGTCTCAATATTCTTGAGATGCGCCCCGCCTCCGGTAAGAACCACCCCCGCTCCGGCATGATGAAGAAGACCCTTGACCTCAAGATTGTTTCTGATCATCTCCAGCATTTCCGTAACCCGTAAATTAATAACCATGTGAAGCGACCTTAAATTCATGGTGCACCCCGGAAATCCTACTTCAGACGGAAGAGATATTCTCTGCGAACTTGCCGCCGACCTAACAACCGCGCATCCCGATTCCCGTTTCACAATCTCCGCACGCGATGTCGGAATATTAAAAGCCGTAACAATATCGTTTGTTATATGATCCCCGCCAACCCCTAGCACACCGGCATCCGCCACCACACCGCCGGCATATGCAAGATAATCAGTTTTCCCGCCGCCCAAATCAATCACCACCGCCCCGCTCTGCTTCTGCTCGGCACTCAACACCGCCAAAGCCGAACATAACCCGCTGAAAGCAACATCCTGAACATCAAGCGGAATACTGCGAACAACCTTGATCGTATTGTTCAACCTGCTCCTGACCCCGTGCACAACCAGCATGTCAAGCGATAGCCGCGCTCCCTCCATGCCCTCCGGCTTCACCACACGCTCCTGATCATCTATGCAGAAATGCTCGCAAATGGTGTGCAGTATCTCACGCTCCATCGGCAGATTAACCGCACGCGCCACATCCATAACCTGGTCAATATCATCACGCGTAATCTCTCCGTTCTTACTCAAAACAGGAACAGTACCGCGGTTAACAAGACTGTTTATATGCGCCCCGGAAACAGCAAGATGCACCTGACGGATGGACACCTTCCCGCTCTCTTCCGCCATTGCCAGAACAGACCTGACACACGTGATCGCATTCTCCAGATCAACAACTTCTCCTTTGCGCATGCCGGCACTCGGCTCTTCGCCTATGCCGGTTATCATCACACAACCGTCCTCGCGCATCTCGGCAACAAGCGCTATAACCTTTGACGTTCCTATTTCAAGCGCCACAATCGGAGCAATAGCCATCAGAAAAACCTTCCTCTAAAAACATTCACACCGACAATCAATCCTCAGCATAAACCCTGCCTTCAAACGTGCAGTCAAACCGGCTTTTTCGCTTGCCTTCATCAGACTGAAGCACCCTGGACAGCCTGCCAAGCTTTTTCTGCAAACGGCTTCTCGACCGCATTGTCGGCTCACCCATATCTTCCCATGCCATTTTCACCGTCTTGCCGCCTGTCAGATTTAAAACCAGATAATCACTATTACTGACGTTTATGTTTTCAATATATACACCAAATCTCGGATCATCGCAAACACTCAACACCTGAACAGCCGCGTATTCCCATCCGCATAACCTGTTTCCGGGCCTGAACCCATTATCACCGCCAGAATGCCCGATAATACGGGGCAAAGCACGGGAACCGGCTTTCAAGCCGAAAACAACACCCTCCCTGTCAATCCCCATCTCCCCATACCTGCCAACACGGCCTATCGCAACCCTTTCGTCTATCTTTATTTTCAACGTCTCCGGCACCCGCCGGCTTATCTCCATCGATTTCACGTTCGGAGCACGCAACATAAAATCTTCTCGAATCGCGGAAATATCCACCTCAAATAAATTCATCCCCTCTTTGACCTGCGTATATTCCCTTACAAGCGCCGGAGTAATAACCGCGTTGTCTGCAACCTCTATCTCCAGCTTGACTATGTTAAACCGGCTGTTCTCAATAAAGAGCCATCGCAAAACCATCCTCAAACCAACCCAGCAGGCAAAACCCATGGCACCTATAAGAAGCAACACCAGAATAAACATCCAGAACTGCCGCGCCCGGCCGCGGTTCTTCCAATCCTGCCGCGCGGAAACCCACAAAACCGGCCTGCCCCTTTGACCCCTGCCAGCTTGATTATTCCGCCTCGCTCCTGATATTCCTGCTCCGTTAAACCTCATCAAAAAATTCCCTGCATAATGCAAAAATTATAAAAAATCACTCTCCGGTACGCGCCGTATCCATAATAATGTCACATAGCCGCGAAAACACTATCCCGTTCGCTGCCGCCGCCTTCGGCAGTAAACTCGTCTCAGTGAACCCCGGTATACTGTTCAACTCCAGCACATAAAGCCCACCATCAGAACCTAATCGAATATCCACACGCCCGATTCCGCGACAGCCCAGCCCCTTGAACGTCTTCATCGCCAGAACTTGACACTTCTTTACCACATCCTCATCCAGCGGAGCCGGAACCAGATAATTGCTCGTCCCCTTGACATACTTCGCCCTGTAATCATACCAGCCGTCAGGCGCCTCTATCTCAACCACCGGCAAAACCATGTCCTTAACAATACCAACGGTCAACTCTCTGCCCTCTATATAATCCTCAACTATAACATCCTTGTCATATAACAACGCGTCAGCCATGGCTTCAGACCAGTCCGTCTCCAATTCAACCCTGTGAACTCCTATGCTCGACCCCTGACTCGATGGCTTAACCACAACCGGCAATGCCTTTGTTCTGGACATGCCCTCACGCAATACCTCATACCCCGGCGAAGAAATCCCTTTCTCAACAAAAATTTTCTTGGTCAATACCTTGTCAAACGCGGCCTTGCTTGCCTGCGACCCCGAACCCGTGTACGGCATGTCCATACCGTCCAGCACAGCCTGAACCCCGCCATCTTCACCAAATTCTCCATGCAAAGCTATGAACACTGCCTCCACATCTTTCGGCAGTTTAAAATCATGACCGTCAACTATAACCTCAACAACACTGTAACCGGCTTCCCGCAACCCGCCGGCCACCGCCTTGCCGGACCGCATCGAAACATCCCGCTCCGCCGACGGACCACCCATCAAAACCGCCACATTATTAAATCGTTTCATATCCCTCACCTTGAATAAACTTATCTATTTAGCCATCCGAAGAAAAAAATACAATACCTAGACAGGATAACAGGATAATTTGTTTTTATCCTGTAAATCCACCTCTTCACAGTTGGTCAACTGCCTGACTTTTCGTTTCACCTCAACTTTGGCAATTCCAAAGTTAATTAATAAACCAACTGGTATGCCAGTTGCAACAAGGTAGTTGACCAACTGAATCTCATGTGCTTTGACCATCTTTTCCACAGACTTCAGCTCCACAATAACCTTGTTCTCAATATTCTGTTTTCAGTCCTGCCCTGTGAAGTTCCTGCAATAAACATTTCTCGTCATCACGTCATCCCATCATTCGATAGGACTGGTTCGACATGACAAGTCCCGTTTCCCATATTTAATCATCATATCCTGTTATCCTGTCTGTCTTCAGACCCGGAGTACACGAGGGTCTAATTTCTTCTGCAAATGGCTTAATTCTTACGAATAAACTTTTTCTCCCGCCTGCAACCCTTATGCAGACGAAATTAACCTCTTATTATCTCATTCGTGCCTAAAAAAACAATCTCTGATTTCAAACTCACACCAAATCTTTCCTCAACCCTGCGCCTGACAAGCTCCATCAAAGCCATTACATCAGCAGCCATTGCCCCTTCTTTCGTAATAATAACATTTCCATGCTCTCTCGAAACCATCGCCCTGCCAATTTCACACCCTTTCAACCCGGCCTTGTCTATCAACTTGCCTGCACCATCTCCAACAGCAGGATTTAAGAAAACCGATCCGGCAGAACGCATGCCTTTCATCCATTCCCGGCGTTTACTCATATCTAAACGACTCGCTTTTATCTCTTCTTTATCACACCTTACCAGTTTAAAACCAGCCTCAATAACAATTCTTCCGGCCAGACAATCACACCGCCTGTAACCATGCCCGAAATCAGGCTTTTTCACCATGCCCTGAGAACCATCTTCATTTAAATAACGTATCCATTCCGTACGCTCACATATCCCATGCCCCATAGCACCGGCGTTCATTCTTAAACAACCGCCAACACTGCCGGGTATCCCCTCCATAAACTCCAGCCCGCCCAAACCTTCATCCGTCAGCCAAAAAAGCAACTTCGCCATGCTGACACCTGACCCGGCAATCACAATCCCGTTTTCCTCGCGAATACCGCTGAACCCGTCACCCGAAAGCTGAACAATAATCCCTCGCACACCCAAATCACTTACAAGAACATTACTGCCTGCCCCCATAATACCGGCAAACACCCCGTGCTCACGCGCCCACTTTAACAACATAATCAAATCGTCAACCGACGCCGCACTCACCCATACATCCGCCTTGCCGCCAACTTTCAGAGTAGTCTTGCCAGCCAGCGGTTCATCAAATCGCACCACCGATTTCTTCGACAGCCTTGCTGTCAAATCCGCAAATTCTTTTTTTCCTTTTCCCGCGCCAACAACCGCTCCCAACCCGCTCATCTCCTCCTTCGCCCATTCTCCAATCTTCTCCACATCACCGGCACCAACTATCAGAAGTACATCACCGCTCCGTAATTCACCCCTGAGATACCCCCAGGCCTCTCTCAATGAAGTTGCACAGAACACACTCCGCCCCGATTGCTGCCTGTGCTTTCTGAACTCTTCATACAAATCCCACATCGTGCCTCCGGCAATCAATTGCTCTGAAGCCGCGTAAACCGGCGCCAGAATCACTTCATCCACACCGTCAAACACAGCCGGAAAATCACGCTTTAACGCCAGCGTCCTGCTGTAACGGTGAGGCTGAAAAACGGCAACAAGCCGCTTGGCGCCAATCCCGCCAGCCGCGCGCACAAGGGCCTTTATTTCCGACGGATGATGCGCGTAATCCGATATAACCGTAATCCCGTTGGCTTCCGCAATCCGGTCAAAACGACGGCGCGGCAAACCTATAATCCTGAAGGCTGATTGAATTTCTTCAAAATTTAAACCTAACTCAAACGCGACAGCCGAAGCCGCCAGCGCGTTAAGCGCGTTGTGCGCCCCCGTAACAGGCAAATCCAAACGCCCCATGCTCTCACCGCCTTTAATCAGCATAAAACTTAACGAGGAACCCGTAATATTTAAATCAACAGCCCTGACATCCGCCTTGTCTGAAAAACCAAACGAAACCGTATTCTTCAAGCCGCCCGACAGTAACACCGCGCGGGGATCGTCAGCGCCAAACACAACCTTCCGCTTCGCGTTGCCGGCAAACCTGCGGAAACAATCTTCAAGCGCGGCTTCACTCTTGAAATGCTCCATGTGATCCAGCTCCACGTTGGTTATCACCGCTATGTCAGACTCATACCCGGCTATCGTGCCGTCACTCTCATCCGCTTCAACAACAATCACGTCACCAGAACCAGCTCCGGCTCCGCCGCCAAAACCGCTTTCAACACCGGTGCACCATGACGGGGCCCTTCCTGATTTTTGAAGCAATTGAACAATAAAAGATGTGGTGGTCGTCTTTCCATGCGTTCCCCCCACCGCTACAGAACACTTTTCCATGATCAACCGGGCAAGCACAACACCGCGCGGAAAAACAGGCAGACCGAGATTCTCCGCGCGGACCATTTCCGGCGCGTCCGAAGATACTGCCGCGCTCCTGACAACCCAGTCCACACCCGCGTCCATATGAGAAACATCATGCCCGCTCTCAACCTTTATCCCGTTATCCTCCAGCATGGCAACCATTCGCGCGTTCAGCGTCGAATCACAACCTGTCACCTTGAACCCTCCGGCCTTTAACAATACGCCCAGCCCCGCCATACCCATACCGCAGATTCCAACAAGATGCACATGCCCGCCGCCGGCACGGAATACCTGTTCAAGATTCATACCCGACACTCCTGTTTTCATGTCAGGAAAATACCATATCCCACGCCTGTATCGCAACAAACCTTCAATATCTTCCACATAAAACCGGGATAGCAAAAAACCTGTATGGACATATTAACCCGAAAATGTAATTATCCGGCATTATGCGTGAAAAAATTTCAGCCTGTATTACTGCCTGCAACGAAGAAAAAAGCATCCACAGATGCCTCAAAAGCGTGGCGTGGACAGACGAAATCATCGTTGTAGACAGCTTCAGCTCCGACCGCACCGTCGAAATATGCAAAGAGTACACCAGCCGCGTCTTTCAACATAGATGGCTCGGCTATATCGGACAGAAAAACCTTATTAAGGATCTCACCGACACCCCATGGATCCTGTTTATAGATGCCGATGAAGAAATCTCACCCGAATTAAGAGATGAAATAATGGCCGACTTCCAAAACGGCCAGTGCACTAATTACGCAGGCTACGAATTCCCGCGCATGGTTCATTTCCTCGGAAGATGGATCCGGCACGGAGACTGGTATCCCGATATTAAATTAAGATTATTCAGAAAAGACAAAGGTATATGCGGCGGCAAAGAGCCTCACGACAAAACAACCGTGCAAGGACCAGTAAAACGACTCAAAAACCATATGTATCATTATACTTACGACAACATATTCGACCAGTTGAACACCGTTAATAAATTTTCCACAATAACTGCAAAAGGATGGTTCAACGATGACATGCCTTTCAGAATATCCGACATTTTATTTAGGCCCATGCTCCGATTCATCCGTGGCTACCTGCTGAAAGGCGGATTTAAGGATGGATTACCCGGCTTTATAATCGCCACTGTTATCTCTTACAGCGTTTTTATCAAATACGCCAAACTCTGGGAATTGCACCACACTGAACAGGCGGAAAAACATAATGAAGAATTATGATCCGCAAATTACGCGCTGACTTTTTTTAACCTAGCGTTTTTTATCAACCGCATAATTACAGCTACCGGTCCGCATCGCCCGCCAACACGCTTGCCGCTCCCCTTTGCCGCGATAAGCAGATCCCGCATCGAAGCGCCCGGGTTTTCAATGTCAAAATCTCCTTCAAAAACAGACGCGTAAGAACCCAGCCGGGTCTCTTCCCCTGCAAACGGCAACGGATCAGATCCGGCAACCACGCCAAATCCGTTAGCAGCCGCCCGCTTCATTAATAATGGCTCCGCCCATATCGTCGGCCTCAAAGCCGTGTCTCCAATCAACACCCTGCCGGGCACAGAAGATTCCAGCAAATCTCTGACTACCCGCCCCCGCCCGAAAAACCACTTGCCCGGCGCCCAGCTCAATACCGGCACACCGCCAAAATCCAATATCGCGTTTATCACATCTTTCGCCTGCAATCGATCAGGCAACCGCAAATCCACAGTCAGCGCCAGCACCTCTATGCCTTCAGCTGTCAATATTTGACGGCCCGGCACAAGATACCACGTTACCCCGCCCTCCTCCTTCATAACAAGCCCGTCATTGCCCTCAGCCGGTGTTACACTGATTTTATCGCCCAGCATCGACCTGCGCCCTCTCCTGAAATCAGCATAACAATAACAACCCGACCGCTCCGCCAAAATGCCAACCTTTACACAGTCTTTATCAATATTACTCAAGTTCCTGACAATACTCGAGCAGGCCAGCTTCATGTTATAACAAGGATAAAAATGAATATGTGTGTCAGCAATAATTCGCACGTTAAAAACACCCCAGCATTGAGTTAACTTCGCCTCTTGCCTTATCAAGCTCTTTGGGCTAAAGTCAACAAACAAACACAAAATTATAAACCAATAAGGCCTTTATGCTTAATTTTAAAATGTTATTCCGGTTGCCACGGATCTTCATGGACTACCGGCACAGAGCCGAAACCGTCCGCTCCATGCCAATACGCCTGTGGGTCGAAACATCAAGCGCCTGTAACCTGCGCTGTGTAATGTGCCCCAATAAGGACGTCCAATCCGCGAAAAAAGGTTTCATGGACCTCAACCTGTTCCGGAAAATAGTGGATGAAGCAAAATATTTCATCAACGATATGTACCTCCACCATAGAGGTGAACCACTCCTCAACCCCGCCCTGTTCGATATGATAACCTGCGCCCGTGAGGCCGGTATCAAAACCCGTTTCCACTCCAACGGAACACAACTTAACGAGGAAAAAGCCGCCCGACTGCTGGACGCAAGACCCAACCTGATATCGTTCTCCGTGGACGGCTTCGAGAAAAACTCTTATGAAAAAATACGCATCGGCGCAAATTTCGAAACCACTGTCGAGAACATCCTGCGGTTCGCCCGCATGCGCAAAGAAAGAAACCTGCCACTGCCGTATATCGTTGTGGAAAAAATCAGATTTCAAAATCCCGATCCGCCGGAAAACAGGGAACAAACCGAAGCGCTAACCCGCCGCTTTCTGGAAGCCGGAGTCAACGAAGTCATAGAAAAAGATGAATATATCTGGGCCGAAGAGAACGCACCCGAACCTGCCGGTCCCCGCACTTATTCCGCCTGCACATTCCCATGGTACTCAATGGTCATCTGCTCCGACGGAACCGTCACTCCTTGCCCGCAGGACTTCCACGCCAAAATGAATATGGGCAATGTTAAAAATTCATCACTGAAAGAAATCTGGAACGGCGAGGCATACAGAAACCTGCGGCGTCAGTTCGGTCATGACATAGATTCCCTCACTCTGTGCCGCAAATGCGACCGGCTGTGCCGCAAAACAGTCGGCGGCATACCATTTCAATATGCAATGACCTTCCTGATTGATCAGTTGGTCGGCTATAACAAATTAAGAAAATTTTTCGGAACTTCGGAACGCAACTCATGAAAATACTCTTGCTGGCACCTCACCCTTTATATCAGGAACGCGGCACCCCTATAGCCGTCTACATGCTCGCCAAAACTCTCGCTCAACAAGGTCACAAAATAGATATCCTCGCCTACCATGAAGGATCCTGCGTGCCTCAAGACACAAATGCCTCTGTCTACAGAATATCAGCCCCGCCGTTCATACACGGAATCAAACCGGGATTCTCCATAAAGAAAATCATCTGCGACTGCTTTATGCTTCCAAAAGCTTTCAAAATGGCAAAAACCGGCAACTACGATATCGTCCACGCAGTCGAGGAATCTGTTTTCATGGCAATGATGATACACAAACGCCTGAAAATTCCATATGTATACGACATGGACTCGTCAATGCCTCACCAGATTGCCGAAAACTCCAAATTGCTAGCCCCGCTTCTGCCTGTCATGAAATTCTTCGAGAAGAAAGCCGTCCGTCAGGCCATTGCCGTTGTACCCGTCTGTGACGCCCTCGCGGATCTTGCCGGAAAATACGGTGCCGCTAAAATAGCCGTTTTGAGAGATATCTCTCTGATCAACAATTCCTCTGCACCGGTAAAAAATAACCTGCGGCAAGAACTTGGAATCAAGGGCTTCTGTTTTCTCTATCTCGGCAATCTTGAGCCCTATCAGGGTATAGACCTGCTTTTGAAAAGTTTCAAAATCCTGCTCAAGGAAAATCAGACCGCTGAACTGGTCATAGCCGGTGGAGCTCAATCGGACATTGAAAAGTATCAGAAAATATCGCGCGATCTCGAAATACATGACCACACCCGCTTCATCGGCCCAAGACCTGTCACCGAAATGCCGTCTTTATTCGAAATGGCCGACGCGCTTGTCTCTCCGAGAACAAAAGGCGGAAACACTCCCATGAAAATCTATTCCTACCTCGATTCCGGAAAACCCATTATAGCCACCAATCTGGCGACACACACACAAGTGCTTGATAACAATACTGCCGTGCTGACACCGCCCTGCCCGCAGGATTTCGCCCAAGGCATGGCCCGCCTCATAAACGATTCCGCACTCAGACTTTCATTGGCTCAAAACGCCAAAAAAACAGCTCTCGAAAAATACTCTTCTGAAACCTACGCAAAAACCCTCTCCAACCTGTATAAATGGATCGAAACCAAAATCCACCACTGATTCACAAATTGGCCTTTTGACGACTGCTTTTCCTTTGTTTTAGGAGCAAAATAGCATTTTGCGAAATGTATAATTTCACTTTTGCCATACCAAAATTCTTGATATGCTTGTTAAATAAAGTTTTTCCTGAACTTCAACAAAAAGGACAAAAACCATGAAGAACTTATTGAAACGTGTTTCTCTGGCGTGCGTGTTTGTTTTCTTGGTGGCGGGATGGGGTGAAAAAGTTGTCTACGGAAATGACATGGACGGGGATGGGGTGTCTGATCTTGGTTGTTATGACGCCGCCGGTAACTGCGGCGCTTCTCCCGGCTCCTGGTACATTATGGAAAGCTCTGCCGGTTTCAAAACCCAATCTTTCGGCTATAGCGGAACCGTTCCCATCGTCGGCGATTTCGATGATGACGGAAAAGATGATTATGGTTGTTACGACGCCGCCGGTAACTGCGGCGCTTCTCCCGGCTCTTGGTACATCATGAAAAGCTCTGCCGGTTTCAAAACCCAATCTTTCGGCTACAGTGGAACCGTTCCCATCGTCGGCGATTTCGACGGCGACGGAAAAGATGATTACGGTTGTTACGACGCCGCCGGCAACTGCGGGGCCTCACCCGGATCATGGTACATCATGAAAAGCTCCGCCGGTTTTACTACAGCTACGTTTGGTTATGCCGGTACGGCGCCGATCGTCGGCGATTTCGATGATGACGGAAAAGATGATTACGGTTGTTACGACGCCGCCGGTAACTGTGGCGCTTCACCCGGATCATGGTACATCATGCAGTCTCTTTCCGGATTCACAACAAGAAGTTTTGGATATGGAGGTACAGTTCCTCTTATCAATCAGCCGTTGATTACAGTATTCGCTCAAACATCAGGTTCCGGAACAGTAGCCGGCGGCGGCCTCTACATTCCGGGCGGTTCTGTTACACTCACGGCATCACCGTCACATAATTACACTTTCCAGAGATGGAACGACGGCAACCTGTCCGCGTCCCGCACTTTGACTGCTCCATCATCTGATGTTACATATACCGCATATTTCATACCTGTCCAGATTGCTTCCGGTTATTACCCCATCAACTGGACAAACGAAATAGCTAGCGCCCCGTCTTCACAGACAATAAACGGATTAACAATAACTGTTACTCAATTTGGCGGACCGCAGGGAAGCTATATTGGAAGCGGCATAAGCGAAGGTAAATACATCGTACGCGGAACCTACACCCTGCCCAACGGCTTTAACTACGCCGATCATTACATTCTCCTGGATATGCGCATGACAGGCACTGCCGTTTATTACTACCGGGACACTATATCTCCCATCACCGGATATTCCGGAACTTTTGAAGCAACCCTCGAAATAGTCAATTGGCCTAATACAAGTGGTTACCCTCAAATACATTTTGTCAAAAGAGTTGCAAATGGAGGCGGAACAACAACCACGTACTATAACTATGTTGAGCTTCAGTAGTCAGAAAGGAAGTCGAAGCATTAATAACAGGCGATTTCGACGGCGACTTACGCCGGCCAAGTGTCATGTAGCAGTCAAAACGGCTACAGTATTTTTGAAACTGTTATAGTGATAATTCGAGACGATGTAAAAAAAACAACTGCGTTTTACACAGTTGCTGGGCGACGAACAATATGAAAATACGATTTGTTGGCCGGATATCAATGTGGATAGTCATTGCTTCATGGATTATTGCCGGAGCAGCATCAACAATTCCAATGTCTGAAGGCGGCATGGCCGCGATTGCCTGTCTGTTCATGCTCATCGTGTATACCGGCGTTGCCGGCGTTGATGTTCTCGGTACGCATCTCGCTTTGCGACGTGGCACAAAATGGATTCTCATCTTATCCTGCATGCTGTGGTTTCCCCCGGCATTGTTATTCATCGGTCCGGCCCTAATGCCATCCCTGCCTGACTGTCCTCCAATGCCATGGCTTACGAGACTGATCTTCATCACAATTGCCTTGCTGATCATGTCCAAGATCATCGTGAACATTCTTATTTACAGAGACATATCGAAACCCAAGACATAAACCCACATTTTGCGATTGATCAATTTGCCACAGACATAATGAGTTTTTGCGGGCAATTACGCCTTCACACGCCGGATGTTCAGTAAGACTCGACTTTCTTACCCGGATAATATTAGATGCCGCCATGACCTTATATAAATCAAATTTTCATCTTGCCATGGCTTCGACCCTGCTTATATTTATCTGCATCTGTTCAGCAAGGGAAGTTTGTGCCACTGAAAAAGAAAATATGATGAAAGATAAAACAGTCAAATCAGATACCGAATGGAAACAAACCCTCTCACCCGACCAATATAAAATCCTCCGCAATAAAGAAACAGAACAGGCTTTCACAGGAAAATACTGGAACCACCACGAAACCGGTTCCTATATATGCGCCGGATGCGGAACCGAACTGTTCAAGTCTCAGGATAAATTTGACTCAAGCTGCGGCTGGCCCAGCTTCCGCAGCCCCGCAGAAAATGAAAATGTAAACGAACAACCCGATAACAGCCTCGGCATGAACCGCACCGAAATAACCTGCTCCGCCTGCGGCGGACACCTCGGCCATGTCTTCAACGACGGCCCAAAGCCAACCGGATTAAGATACTGCATAAATTCAGCCTCCCTCCAGTTTCTCTCAACATCAGCAAAAAACACCGACAGTTCCTCCAATAACCTCCAGATCGCAACTCTCGGAACCGGCTGCTTCTGGTGCTCCGAAGCCCTGTTTGAAAATCTGCCGGGAGTAAAATCCGTGAAAGCAGGCTATATGGGCGGTAAAACCGAAAATCCATCCTATGAACAAGTATGCTCCGGCAAAACCGGCCACGCCGAAGTCGCCCAAATCATATACGACCCCGCAAAAATATCCTACCGGCAAATACTCGACTTTTTCTGGCAAATACACGACCCGACAACTTTAAACCGTCAGGGCGACGATGTAGGCATCCAATACCGTTCGGTAATTTTTTACCATAATGAAGAACAAAAAAAGATTGCCGAAGCAACTTTGAACGAACTCAAAGCCTCCCGCAAATTTAACGATCCGATAGTAACTGAAATAACGTCCGCTTTAAAATTCTATCAAGCTGAAGATTATCACCAGAATTATTACCGCAATAATTCCAACGCCCCCTACTGCCGCATGGTTATCGCACCCAAACTCAAAAAGTTCAGCAATACCCGGCCCTGATACCTGAGTAGTAACGATAAAAAACAATTAGATTAAATACTGAAACGTATCTTGACCCGGCCGGCAGAATAAGATAAGAATTTGTTGTGCTTTTGATCGCTTTACAATAAATCACGGGAGAATAAATGAAACCTACCTTGTTTCTCGCCACCGCTTCCACCATATTCGCTTTAGTATCCATCGCGCACATAATCAGAATCTTCATGCACATTCCAATTATCGTCAGAGGCACGGAGCTTCCTATGTGCCTGTCATGGATTGCTCTTGTCGGCACCAGCCTGCTTTCCATCTGGGGCTTCAACGTAGCCTTCAACAAGAAAGAGACCAAGAACTGATCTCTTTCTTTTGGTTGTCAAACGTAACTACTCAGGCGGGTAGGGTTCCGGGAATAATGCCTCGCCCGGCTATAGATTGACTGCTGACTCTGAGATAAATCTTGTTTGTCACATCCTGATTTCGATTTGACGCTCTTGGCATCCAGTTCAGACAGGATTACCCTCAGGTCCGCCCTCAGGGCCGGAGCCCTTCCGGGTCCGAGGACAGGATGGGGTATGTTTTCAGTATCCTGTAAATCTTTCCATTTCTGTCAACTGCCGCAATTCCGCCTTGATTCATCCCCGCTCATCCACAGGTGCCACGCGCAGTCCATGGGCATTTTTCCACTTGCAAGGCGGCGGTTGACCATCCAAACCTTATGAACGCGTATGGGCCTTGCTGAACGTGTTCCGTCACAAGATTGCTTGTTATCCTTCCATACTTACAAGAATGGATTTCGGAAAGTCAAGAGGGGTACACTGTAAGTGTACCGCCTTGGCTTTCCGATACTGTAGATCAACAGGACAATCCTGTCCTCGGACCCGGAAGGTCCTCCGGACCTGAGGGTTATCCCGTCAAAATTCTCATCTTTCGCAGTCCCGACATCCGCCGTCGGGGAAGATCCGAACGCAGGAGGGCTGATTTTTAAACGATATTCGGGCTAAGCTTCATACCAGCAGGCGGACAGCGGTAATAGCCGTTAATACCCGAACAATCAACACGAACCATTTTTGCGGGATCCGCTTCAATAAAAGCACACCTATCAACGCCCCTGCCAGTATGCCGGGCAATACCATTAAATCCGCCATGAACGACACTTTTGTAATAAGAGGCGGATCCTGAAATACAAAAAACGGAACTTTAATGAAATTCAACACAAAGAAATACCAGGCGGAAGTACCCATGAAGTTCCGCTTGTCAAAACGCATGGCAAGAAAATACACCGCTATGATCGGCCCGGCCGCGTTGGCCAGCATAGTGGCTATACCAGCCGCTACACCCGTAATCGCCGCCACATACCAGCGCCCTCCAATAGCGGATTCCGATAAACGATTAACCCATAAATCGAGCCCAAGCAAAACAAGAACTATAACACCTATCAGCGGACGCAGAATGCTACTGTTTATTTCACCCATTAAATGATAACCAATCAGTATCCCCGCCAGCGCCCACGGAATAAGTTTCACTAGCTGAATCCAGACCGCGTTGCGCCGGTAAAAAATCACGGCGAAAATATCCCCCATCACCAACAGCGGCAACATGAACCCGACCGACATCTTGGCATCCATGATAAACGCCAGAATAGTTACCGCAATCATGCCGGCCCCCGGAAGACCTGTCTTGGACAAACCCACAAGCAAGCCGCATAACCCCACAAGCAGATATCCCTGCCACGGAGCAACCCCGCCGGAAAACTCTATCATCATCCCTCTCCTTTAATAGACCGCCGTTCTGTCAAAAGTTCTACTCCATCTTTGGGTTAATCAACGTTTTATCGACAACTTACAACGAAATGGTCTTTTCGAAGACCCGGACAAAGGATGGCTCCCCTTTTCTCCATTTGGATATTCTCTTCTCATCTTCTTGTCTTCTCTTTTGGTCATTGGATATTGAACCCATCTTTCCCCATCAGAAACACTGTTCAAGAAATCTGAAAGAAACTATTGTCTCAGACCCGGAGAGAAACAAGGGTTTATTTAGATTTCTTGAACCATCCCGTTCCTCTTTATCCTGCCTCCATCCTGTCCTCGGACCCGGAAGGTCCTCGCCTCGCCCCGGAAGGGCTCCGGCCCTGAGGGCGGACCTGAGGGTCATCCTGTCAAAATATTCTTTCTTTTCTTCATGCCCATTTTTTCATTTTATTTTTGACACTACCTAGACCGCAACCAGAATGAAATCGGCAGATTATCACGTGCATGCCGCCAGTCAAGCTGGTTCAACTCAAAATAAATTCCCAAAAAAACATTGCTTTCCCAAAAACAGACAGACAGAATAACCAGACATTATGAAGTCGCGTCCTGAAAAAACATATCTGCCATGGGAGAAATTAAAAGCATGAATATGCAAAGGGGAAACAGATGCAAATCAGAACAAGACAACTTGCCGTAATCAGCCTGCTTGTATTAATTTTCCATCTCGCCGTTAACGCGGCTGTCCCGCCACCGCTTGAAACACCCGTCCACGTCATCGTCAACGGCAATACCACCACACTCAAGGACATCACCATTGTCAATGTCGGCAAGGAAATCCCAGAGACCTATTCAGGCAACAACGTCAAGAATACTGAAGGATTCAACTGGTATGTCAGCCGGCATTACGCGTTGAAAACCGATTTCCCCGAAGACAAAGCCCGCTCCTGGCTGGAAATAGATCGGAAGAGCACA
>JBFZFB010000158.1:0-17349 GCA_041306605.1 Lentisphaerota bacterium
TTGTATGGGAACAACGCCCCGCACGATGGTCTTTCAGTCGCTCCTGCAGATTGCGGCAGGCGCCTTTATAGAGGTAGTTGCCGTCAGATCCCTGCAGAATATAGACTGCAGGTAGTGACAGGGCCTGGTTGATAGCTTCGGTTAGATCCATGATGGAATAAATGGTGGTAGGGCTAGGATTCGAACCTAGGAAGGCGAAGCCAGCAGATTTACAGTCTGCCCTCGTTGGCCACTTGAGTACCCTACCACTTTACTAATTGTCAAAAATCACATTATTAAGGCAGGGCAAAGCCGGCAGATTTTCTGCAAGCGTCCGTCTGTTGACGTACGCGCAGGCCCGCGCATCAGTCTTTGACTGATGCCTGCGGGACAGTCTGCCCTCGTTGGCCACTTTCTGCAAGCACGCGCTTACTGTGCGCAGACTGCTTCGCAGGAGTACCCTACCACTTTACTAATTGTCAAAAATCACTTGGTTCCCTACCGCACAGCAAATCTTCATTGTTCATAAAATTCCGGTTATGGCCAGCAGATTTTTTAATTATCGCAGGGGATTTGACATCTAGGAGGGGAAAGACACTTTACCCAGTATATGTCCAGCCTTCAATTGCCCAAAGAATAGTGCGTTTTATTTCATCATTATTATCACGCAATCTGTCTGTAAGGGTTTGGGCCATATTTTTATATATTTTGGCGCCTATGGATGGATTTTCAGTCACAAGCTTCCCGAATTTTTTCATGGACAGTTCCAGCAGAGTGCAGGATTTGGATGCTATGACCGATGCAGAGCGTGGCACTGAGTCGAAGAAGGACATTTCCCCGAAGAAATCACCTGTAAAAAGTTCCTTTAAACATTTTGTGCGTGCCTTATCTATGGCCTTTTCAACCCTTAAAGTTCCTTCAAGGACAAAAAATAGCGATCCTCCTTTTTCGTTTTCTTTTACTACCAAATCACCTTTGGCGTATTTCTTCAATCGGCCGATCTGTTCAACAGCCTTTTTTCTTTTGCTGTAAGATTATCAAATAACATAAATTGTTTCCTCCTTTGAAAATACGGTATAAATGTAACTAATCTTCAGCTATGGTTCAATCCCGGAAATTAATCTTTTCAGGGTAAAAACAAAGAGATTAATGAGCCTTAAAAACTGATAATTGATTGTTTTTCAATCAATTTCAGAGCGCATATTTAAATGCATGGCAAAGTTATTTGTCTTCAGGCTGAGTTTCGCCCGGTGATTCGAAAATAACTTTGCTGGCTGATTGGTTGTCGAGCCCTTTTTCCTGTTCCGCAATGGGAGCGACAGTTTCTTTTTGGACAGGTTGAGCAGTTGAAGTTGACGTTACGGGCGGGATGACTATGGGTTCTTGTTCCGTTTTTGGCATTGGCGCGGTTTCCTCTGGAACCTTTGTTTCTCCGGGTTTACCGTATTTGCCGTAGCGACGGCGTTCTGCGTTCAAATCGGAAATTTCCAATTCATGACGCTTTGCCAGCCATTTCCATCCGCGCGGTGAGAAATTCAGGGATTCATTGACTTTGTTGACGACAGTAACAATATCCAATTTTGATATAACTTTGACATTTTGGCACCATTGGGAAGCCTGTTTCATGGTTGATAGAATGCGGTCATCATTTCCGAGAATTATAACTTCACTGGGTTTGGGCTGGAATAAAGACGCAGAACGGTAATCGTCCATATCAATTTTAACCCAATTGTTTAATGATTTTTTCCATATATACAGAGAGGGTTCTGATATATCGCTTTCGCTGTTGTATGTTACTAATGTAACAGGTTCAAGACGGGCGAAGTCAAAAGCTAGTTGAACTATGGACTTTCTTGCCGGGAAAACCATTAGCGTGGCATTTTCTTTCGATTCAGCATATAACATGCCGCACATTATTAGCATGAAAAAGAAACTCAAAACATACGTATGAATTTTATTTATGGTCATTTCGAAGGTCTCCTTAAAAACTGTTAAAAATTAAATAATCATTAAAAATATTAGAACCGACATTATCATGCGGATTGTGTTTTTTGTCAATTCATTTTCCAAGGGCTTTGCGGAAGCCTTCTGTAAGCATAGGGACGATTTTCAGGGCGTCTCCGACGATTCCGTATGTTGCCATGTTGAAAATAGGGGCATCAGGGTCCTTATTTATTGCCACTATAATGTCGGCAGAGGACATTCCGGCTAAATGCTGGATTTGACCGCTTATTCCGCATGCAAAATAGAGTTTAGGGCATACTGTTTTGCCGGTTTGGCCTACTTGGTGTGAATATGGCATCCAGCCGGCATCCACAGCGGCACGGGATGCTCCCACTCCGGCGCCGAGAACTTCAGCCAACTCGCGGATAATGGCAAAATTTTCAGGATTCATCATGCCGCGTCCGCCGGAAACTATAATATCGGCTTCCGCGATGTTCACCGTTGTCTCGCGTTCTCCGGCAAAACTCAATCTATTGGTTCGTGATTTTAAAAGTTCGGCGTTTATTTCTTCTGTCAGTATTTCGCCCTTCCGGCTGGAATCAACAATGGCTTCTTTCATTACCTTGTGGCGGACGGTTGCCATTTGCGGACGTTTATCGGGTGTTATGATTGTTGCCATGATATTACCGCCGAAAGCCGGCCGGGTTTGCAAAAGGTTGCGGGTTGCCTGATCGATAGCAAGGCCGGTGCAGTCTGCTGTCAATCCCGTGTTGATAGTTACAGCCACGCGTGACACGAGGCTTCTGCCGATAGTTGTGGCGCCGCAAAGAAGTATGTTTGGGGAATGTCTTTTAATGAGTTCAATGAGTATCGCGGCGTAGGGTTCATCTTTGAAGTATGAAAGAGACGGGCTGTCTACAACGTAGACTTTATCCGCTCCGCGCGCGATGAGATCCGGACATTTACTTTTCACATTGCTGCCCAGAAGTACGGCGCAAAGTTTCATGCCGAGATCGTTTGCCAGCTTCCGGCCTTCGCCGAGAAGTTCATATGTTATGGATTCTATTTTGCCGTCTGTCTGTTCCGCGAACACCCAGACGTCTTTATATGCGGAAAGATCTGTTTTTTGCGTTGTTTCCTTGTTTATTTCTATTGCTTCAAATTTACAAACTTCCGCGCAAGCTCCGCACAATGTGCATTTATCCATATTTATGGATGCCAGTTTATTGCTTACGGTGATTGCGCCAAAAGGGCATGCTTTCACGCAAAGACAGCAACCCACGCACTGATCGGCTATTATCTTTATTGGTTCGATTCCCATATTTTGTTATCCAGCTCCCAAAATAAAGTCTTTTAATTCATTTACCAGTGCGGCAACTGCTTCATGCGGTTCGCCGGTAAGTATTTTTCCGCCGCCTCTTGGTTTTGGTGTAAATATTTTAACCACTTTTGTGGGGGACCCGTTCAGGCCAAGCTGGTTCTTATCGCCTGCTATATCATCCGCGCTCCATTTGATTATCTGAGCTTTCTTAGCCGCCATTTTTCCTTTCAAGGAAGGAAGCCTGGGTTCGTTGATTTCCTTGACAACCGTTATAAGGCAGGGGATTGGGGTTTCAACGGTTTCATATCCATTTTCCAGCAGGCGTTCAGCTACCAGACGTGTTTCGCTTATTTCTTCAATTTTTCTGACATATGTTATTTGGGGCAGATCAAGATGTGCGGCAATGCCTGGTCCAACCTGAGCGGTGTCTCCGTCAGAAGCCTGTTTGCCGCATATGATGACATTGAACAGGCCTATCTTTTTCAATGCCAGCGCCAGCGTGTAGCTTGTGGCCCAGGTGTCACTGCCGGCGAAGGCACGGTCTGAAACCAGTATGCCTTCGTCTATTCCCATTGAAATTGCTTCGCGGAGCGCTGTTTCGGCCTGCGGTGGCCCCATGGTTATGACAGTCGTTTTGCCGCCCATTTTTTCTTTCAGACGCAGGCTTTCTTCAATTGCGTACATGTCGAAGGGGTTGATTATTGAGGCGACACCTTCGCGTATCAGCGTGTTGGTTTCGGGGTTAATCCGCACGTTTGTTGTGTCTGGCACCTGTTTTATGCAAACGATGAAATTCATAAATATTCCAATAACTGTTGGTAAAAGCGCAAACAATACAATCTGAATAAGGCTTATGACAAGTCTAAATATAGGGGAAAATAAAAAACTTCCTTAACTTGGATGTTATATTGCATGAAAACAACTGATTGGAAACATGACTTGAAAAATTAACCTTTTAACTTGGCCTTTCAATCGTTAGATTATGGTGCTTTGTTTTTTCGAATAGCAGGTTTTGAATTAAGGAGGATTAAAATTATGGCGCGTATTTATAATTTCAGTGCGGGTCCAGCGGTGTTGCCTGTTGAAGTTCTGGAGGAGGCGAAGAAGGAACTTGTTGATTACAAGGGATGCGGCATGTCGCTTATGGAATGCAGTCATCGCGGCAAGGATTACGAGCCGGTGCATGATGAAGCGATTGCCAATTTTAAAGAGTTGCTGAATATTGGCGATGATTACGCTGTATTATTTCTTCAGGGCGGGGCAAGTCTGCAGTTCGCCATGCTGCCGATGAATTTGCTGGGGCAGGGGCAGACGGCTGATTATGTTAATGCCGGCGAGTGGGGTTCCAAGGCGGTGGCGGAAGCAAAGAAGATAGGCAAGGTTAATATTGCCGCCGATTGCTCCAAGGAAATACCGACCCGCATGCCGTCAGAAAAGGAGTTAAAGCTTACAAAGGGTGCGGCGTATGTTCATATAACATCCAATGAAACAATTGCCGGTTCGCAGTGGAAAAAATTTCCAAAGGTGGAATCTTTGCTGGTTGCGGATATGTCGTCCGACATGTTATCGCGCGCGTTTGATATGAATCAATTTGCGCTGGTATATGCGGGCGCTCAGAAGAATCTTGGTCCTGCCGGGGTGACAATGGTTGTTATGAGGAAAGATTTGGCGGGGCGGGTGCCGGACAACGTGCCGACCATGTTAAAGTACAAGACGCACATGGACAACAACTCGATGTTTAATACGCCTCCTTGTTTTTCGATATATATAATGATGCTGGTCTCGCGCTGGATCAAGAAAATGGGGTTGGAACATCTCTATAAGCAGAATGTGGACAAAGCCGCTAAGATATACGCGGCTATAGACGGGACTGGTTTCTACAAGGGGACGGCAGTGCGTGAATACAGGTCGGATATGAACATAACATTCCGGTTGCCGTCGGAAGCGCTGGAAGAAAAGTTTATTTCAGAAGCGTCAAAACAGGGGATGAAGGGATTGAAGGGGCATCGTTCGGTGGGTGGCATACGTGCTTCTGTTTACAACGCGTTTCCAGTGGAAGGTGTTAACGTGCTGGTTGATTTCATGAAAGATTTCGAGAAAAAGAACGGATAATTTCCGGTCTGGTGGAAATCTTCTTTTGCGCGCCTGTAGCTCAATTGGATAGAGCGTCAGCCTCCGGAGCTGAAGGTTGTGAGTTCGATCCTCGCCAGGCGCACCATCCGCCGTCGCCGAAGGCTATGGCGGATGCCCGCCGAAACAATGGGCGGACAGGGGTGAAGGAGGGCTCCCGTATGTATTATGTTTATCTCATAAAAAGCGTTAAATTTCCTGAGCAGAAATATGTAGGACGAACAACCGATGTCGAAAGGAGATTGACGGAACATAACAATGGGGATTCACCCCACACCAGTAAGTATCGTCCATGGGAAATGGAGTGTTTCATAGCTTTTAAGGACAAGGCAAAAGCCTGCCAGTTTGAAAGTTATCTCAAGTCCGGATCAGGCCGGGCATTTGCCGCACGTCATCTTTGTTAATCGACGATCCGCCGTCGCCGAAGGCTATGGCGGATGCCCGCCGAAACAATGGGCAGACAGGGGTGAAGGAGGGCAGTGTTAATAGCCCTGTAAATATTGATCAAAAATAGTTTTTAGAAAAAACTGGACTATTGTTATATGGTCATAGTAAGATTTCGGGTAGTTTGAGTTGGGAATAGAGCTTGAGGGAAACAAGCAGAAGAGTATTTATGACAGACAAACAGGATGTTTCTTCAGTTGAAGCTCGTGACAAGAGACGGATGTTGATTGTTGATGATGAAGATTTGGTAAGAAGGACTTTTCATAGAATATTGTCAGCTGAATTTCCTGAACATTGTGTTGAGGCCGCCTGTGACGGCGCTGAGGCGGTTGAAATTTTCAGATCTGGTCATCATGGTGTTGTTTTGCTTGATTTGTACCTTCCCATCATGAACGGCTTGGAAGTGTATAAACAGATAGAGCATGAATGCATGGCGAGAAACTGGGAGATGCCGTGTGTTGTATTCTGGTCTGGTTTTTATCCTCCTGATGCAGTTAAGGATATAGTGGAGCAGAATCCTGCCCATTGCATGCTACACAAACCTGTTACGGCGAAAATTCTGATAGATACTCTTAAGAGTAGATTGTAATCAGCAAAAAATGCCGTGGCGTTGTAATCTTACAGATGATCATTCAACTTGGCGACTAATGCTGATTTGCTCATTGCGCCGACCATTTGTTCCTGAACGGTTCCATCCTTAAAGATAAGCAAAGTAGGAATTGAGCGGATTCCGAATTCCATGGCCAGTTCCTGGTTTTGATCTACATCAACTTTTGCGATCTTTACTTTATTGGCCATTTCTGCTGCTATTTCTTCAAGAATTGGTGCGATAGCCCTGCATGGACCGCACCATTGGGCCCAGAAATCAACCAGTACAGGAACTTGGGAATTAACTACTTCGCTTTGCCAATTATTTTTTGTGATGTGTATAGTGGATTCTGACATATGATATTCCATTAGGTTATTGTGTTGATATTTTACCCGGCCATGGCAACGCCACATTTGATTCAAATGCCTGAGAAGCAAACATATAAGTTGTTGTTATTGTTACTAAAATAGCGACTATAGCGATAGCTATGAATACTCCGCCGGGTTCATCCTGCTGTGAGAATGCGAACGGCGTGGTAACTCCGCCGGCAGGCTGCCCTGCGTCTGTTCGCTTGACGACCGTTTCCTGTCCATCGGTTGAAGCTCCGGCTCTTTTTACGCGAATTGTTTTGCGCTTGCTGGCGGTGTCTTCTGCTTCTTCTGGTATTTCATCAAGCCGTGATGTTTTGGCTAGATTGGTTTTTATATCGGATTCTGTTGTTTGGTCATCTTTAATTTTGATAGCACCAGTAGAAGAAGGTTTTTTAAGTTTTATTGTTTTTGGCCCTGAATCACTTTCTTCTCCTGATGAGGACAGGACAGATTCCAGCGATATTCTTGATGTTGTATGTTTTGGAGAAGATGGATCAGTGGTTTCGCTTGGTCCGTGGATTATCGTTGGTTTTCCCAGTTTGATAGCGGTAGCTTCTCCGCCGATGGATTTTATTGGAGATCCGGCGGTTTGTCCTATTTTAGGGCTCGGCATGATCTTTGCCGCGGTAAGGGGTATTTTAGATGTTTCACGTTTTGATATGAGGGAAACTTGTTCCGCGGCATCTGTTGCGGCCGGAGCCTGTTGTTCCTGCACGGAAGCAGGCGGCTTGGCAAGTACAGTAGTGGGGACTTTTTCCAAGTTTTCTGGAATTGCCGGTTTTGCAGTCATAGACAGAGTTGGTTTTGCAGTCATAGGCGACAGAGCTGGTTTTACTGCCATTGGCTGACCCGCGATTCCAGCAGATGGTGTCATTGGTTTTACCGCAAGCGGTTGTGGGCCTGAAGCCGGACCACCTTGTGCTTTTATTGTAATTGGCTGTGCAACGCCTGCTGATGCAAGGGGTTTTGGTCCGATTGGTGACGATGGTGCCTTCATGGTTGTTATTGGTTGGCCGGCGGTTGCGGGGGATGCGACTGGTTTCACGCCAAGCGGTTTGGGTGCAGGCGCTGATGAGGGAGCTTTTATTGTAATTGGCTGCGCGGCGCTTGTTGCTGCAACAGGCGCTGGTGATGGCATCGGGCTGACTGTAGGTGCAGCAGCTTTCGGGATTCCGCTCTTAAATAAATCAAGCTTAGGAGGAATTTTAACTTGCCCATTTCCCGCTGAAGTTTCGTCCGGCATCGCTAGCTCCTTGTGTTATGTCGTTATGAGAGAAAGATAATCGCGATAAGCATATAGAGTCAATAATAAATATTTTAAACTGTTGTAATTTCTTTTTCTTTTGCTGAAAGTGTTTCATCGATTTTTTTGATGTAATTATCGGTATATTCCTGAATGGTTTTAATTGCCTGGTCCCGTTCATCTTCGCTGGTGGACCCTTTCTTGTGCAGGGCCTTTATATGTTCATTAGCGTCTCTTCTTACATTTCTTACGGCTACCCGGGCTTCTTCGGCCATGCGTTTGGCGACTTTTGTCAATTCGCCACGCCGCTCCTGTGTGAGCTCAGGAATGGGTATCCGGATTATCCGGCCGTCGTTTACCGGCGTTACACCCAGATTGGCGGCCAGAATGGTTTTTTCTATTGCCTGCAGAGCTGTGGGGTCATACGCGTTAATTACTATCAGGCGCGGTTCCGGAGTGGAAATGCCGGCTATTTCCCTTAAGCGTGTGGGTGTTCCATAGTAAGGTACCCGGATGTTTTCCACAAGTGCCGGTGATGCTTTTCCGGTGCGGATGCCGCTGAACTGTTCGTGTAGAACAATTTCTGATTTTGACATTTTATCTTCAGAATCAAGCAGGATATCATCGATTGAATCCATATGACTTTCCTTTCTTTTCGTTGTTATTCTTTAATAATTGCTTTAGTTTTCACAAACTGTTGTTCCGATTGGTTCTCCGCGAGCAGCTTTTTCCATGTTTCCGGGGATGAAAAAGTTGAAAACAATAATGGGAATTTTGTTTTCTTTGCAAAGTGAAAATGCCGCCGCATCCATCACCTTGAGTGATTTTGTCAATGCCTCGGTATAGGTCAATTTAGTGTATTTTTTCGCTTTCGGATGAGTTGCAGGGTCGGCGGAGTAGACGCCGTCAACTGTTGTTGCCTTGAGAATGACATCGGCGCCTATTTCGCTTGCTCTCAATGCTGCGGCTGTGTCGGTGCTGAAATATGGATTACCCGTGCCGCCGGCAAAGATCACGATGCGTTTCTTGTCCAGATGGCGCAGGGCGCGCCGCAGGATAAAAGGTTCGGCAACTTGTTGCATCTGTATGGCTGTTTGAACGCGTGTCGCAAGCCCCATCTTTTCCAGTGCGTTCTGGAGTGCCAGCGCGTTAATGACGGTGGCGAGCATGCCCATGTAGTCGCCGGCGGAACGGCTTATGCCGCGCGTCTCGCCGCTGATGCCTCTGAATATATTGCCGCCGCCTATAACAATTGCTATTTCAAACTGCAGTTTAACAAGTGTTCTTATTTGAGCAGCAACGCCGGCGATGATTTCAGGGTCTATGCACAAACCCTTTTTCTTGTTCTGCAATGTTTCGCCGCTTAATTTTATAAGTATTCTTTTGTATTTAAAACGAGTTTTCTTTGTCATAATGATGTACAAGTTAACATAAAAGACGGTTTGAGGTAAACGACGAATTTTTAACCGGACAGTTTTTATGGTTTTGAGAAATGATCAGGAGGATTTCATTGATAAATGCCATTCCACGAATTTTTTTATTCCCCATTTGATGTCTGTGGAAGGGTTGTAATCCAGCAATCGTTGGGCTTTTGACACGTCTGCGTATGTAATTTCAACATCTCCGGGCTGGAATGGAAGTTTCTGAAGAATCGCCTTTTTATTGAGGTTTTCTTCGATAATTCCGACCAATTGTTTCAGGCTTGTTGTTTGAGATTCACCCAGATTGATGATTTCGAATCCGAGATCGCGGTCAATAGCCGCCGTTAGACCTTTGATGATATCGGTGTAATATGTGTAATCACGTCGCGAACTGCCGTCGCCGTAAAAAGGGATTGGTATGCCTTGATCAATCAGGCTGGTGAACTTGTGTATGGCCATATCAGGGCGCTGGCGGGGGCCGTATACGGTGAAAAAACGGAGAGCCGTTGTGGAGATTCCGTATAATTTATGGTAGATGTTGCAATATAATTCGCAAGTTCTTTTGGTTGATGCGTACGGGCTTACGGGACGGTCAATATTGGCGGTTTCCTTGAACGGCACTTCCTTGACATTGCCGTATACACTTGATGAGGATGCGAGCACGAACCGTTTGATATGGTGCTTTCTGGCCAGCTCCAGAAGGTTCAGCGTTCCGATGCAGTTTACCTTCTGGTATAGAAGGGGTTCTTTGATGCTGGGTCTTACGCCAGCCCGGGCGGCAAGATGCACAATCACGTAAATCGGGGTTGAGGAAAAAATTTTTTCCAGAAGATTAACATCCAGAATATCTCCTTCTATAAAGGACAATCTGGATGAGCGGCGGGCTGAAGCGATGTTCTTTCTTTTTATGGCCGGATCGTAATAGTTGTTCATATTGTCCAAGGCGATTATGTTATCGCCGCGCGCGATCAGGTTTTCGACAAGATGACTTCCTATGAATCCGGCTGCGCCGGTAACGAATATGTTCATTTCCTAACTCCCATTGTTTTGTCGTTGAAATGTGGAAAGAAGTCAATACCGGAATCTGATTTTGTGCGGGTTGAGCATGTTTTTACGGTATGCGTGGCATGGGTAAGATGGTTGATTTATTCTGTATTTCGCAAACAGGGAAAGACACTGCCGTACATGTTTTTCTGTTTGACCGGATTACTGGTAAGTTCTATTGTCAATGGCAGGGTTAAAGTGTATAAAGACATTAACTTGTCAAGGAATGCTTAAATGAATTGTCGAATGTCGAGACGCGACCATCAAAGATTTCAATGTGAGCCGGTGGGTGCAACAGGAGGTAACTAAATGCAGAAGACGTCTATTATTATATTGATCTTTCTTTTCTTGTTAGTTGCGTCGTCATTTGGAGAGCAATCCAATGCGGCTTTGGTAACGCTGCACAAACTCATCAACGAAGCCAATGCCGTTGATAGACGGTTATTAGACGAAGCTACAGGGAAAGGCATGGGTGATGCTGCAAAGGCGGAGTCGGGTCGTGCGTGGACAAAAGTTAAGGATTATCTGGAGTCTCTTTCTTTGAATGAATTGGTAGAGACTGCCTCCTCGGCGGCGGAACCTGTTAATTCCAGACCAGAGGTAAAAGGAGAATGGGAACGCGAAGCTGCATCGGCATCAGATGTAGAAATGATATTATCTGTGTTCAAGCGCAAGAATCCGAGTCAGTCCGATATAAATACTCTTGTGTCAAAAATTGCGGATAAAAAAGAAACATTGTATTTCAGGAAAGTCTTGATTGGCTGGCTGGGCAATCAGATATTGCAAAAAGAAATGGGGCCAGATTCTTATTATGAGCCTATGCAAGAAAAGTTTCTGGAAAAGAGCTATGCAGTTCTCGTTGATGATCAGGATCTGGAATCCGTTAGGATAACAGCTTTGAAGGCTTATTGTAATGTTGTTGTTCATGATATTAAATTAACCTGCAAAAGCGTTGAAAAACTCAGGTACTATAAGATGCCTGCAGAAGAGAAAAATCGTCTGATTGATTCGGTTGGTAGTGGGGCAATTGATGTTCCTCAAGCAGTTAAAACACGACTGTTAGAAAGAAATAAAAATATTTTACAACTCGGTGAGATTATGGAAGAGAAGTTTAATAAAAAGGAATATTCTTCTGAATTCAAGGATGTAATAGATTATGTTCTATTGCAGTTAACAAGTGTTCCCATAGGGACAAATGAATTGGAGAAGGTGTCAAAATTACAGGTCCTTTTTCAAAGGCATGGCAATTGAGAGGTTGGAGAAATTCAGAGAACCCAAGAATGTTCTCCGAATTTCTCCAACGTTCTTGAATTTGGAGGGCGAAGAAGTTTTCAGTGATCTCAAAAGGCAAATCTCTTCTCGGAATAAAGGGCTCTGTGGCCTCCAGCGAAGCGGGTTGATTTTTTCTATTTGACCGGATTGCTGGCGGGTTTTATTGCCAATGGCAGGGTTAAAGTGGATAATGCTTTTGGAAGAAGATTTGCAAGTAGAGGCGACGGCAGTATGCCGGCAGTTAAAAGCGCTAAAAAATGTAAAGATACTTGATGCCCCGTAGCACAGCAGTCACAATGTGCCGGTTTGAGACATTGTAGACTTCTGAATTTCCGGATAATAAAGACTTGCATAGGTGTTGTAACTATGTAATATGAAAGCATGAGTAGCAAAATACATAAACACATAGAGCGAAAACTAACTACACCGTTGAGGAATTCTCTGAGAGATGTTCCTGTAACGGCATTGCTTGGACCGCGCCAATGCGGGAAGTCCACGCTGGCGCGGCATCTTATTGCAAAAACGCCTGATTCTTTGTTTCTTGATTTGGAACGGCTGTCAGACTTGCGCAAATTGGCTGATCCTGAGTGGTTCTTATCCAAGCAGGCAGGGAAGCTTGTGGTATTGGATGAAATACAGAGATTGCCGGAAGTATTTCCTGTTTTGCGCGTCCTGGCTGACAATCGGGATGCGCAATACCGTTTTCTGATTCTCGGCTCAGCGACACCTGATTTGTTGAGACAGAGTTCTGAAACGCTTGCTGGTCGTGTTCGTTATCACGAATTAACGCCGATTTTATGGCAGGAATGGAAAAAGACCAAAGTGGTTGATCTGGACAGGCATTGGTTTCGCGGGGGCTTTCCGAAGAGTCTTCTTGCCAAGGACGAATCAGAAAGCCGTTTATGGCGGGAATCTTTCATTCGCACTTTTGTTGAAAAGGATATTGGTTGTTTTGGTGTTGGGGCGTCTCCGGAAATGACAGGGCGGCTATGGAGAATGTTGGCTCATTATCACGGTCAGACTCTGAACACAGCCCGGCTCGGGCAGGCTCTTGGGGTAAGCCATACAACAGTAAGCAAATATGTCGGAATTTTGGAGCAAACTTTTATGGTTCGCTTATTACGTCCTTTGGAGGCAAACTTAGGAAAGCGCATGACAAAAGCTCCTAAAGTTTATATTCGTGATTCCGGGATTCTGCATGAATTGCTGGAAATAAACCGGTTTGATGCCTTAGCCGGGCATCCAGTTGTAGGAGCATCCTGGGAGGGGTGGTGTGCTGAACAGATTATTCCGGCCTTGCCGGGATGGCGGGCTTCTTTTTGCCGCACTTCCAATGGAGAAGAAATTGATTTAATCATGGATCGCGGAAAGAATCGTCTGGCATTTGAATTCAAGTCGTCAAGTGCGCCGGAATTGAGCCGTGGTTGTTGGAATTTACTTGGGGATCTAAAGCCCGAACATACATGGGTTGTGTGTCCTGTCGCCGAAGGCTGGCCGATGCGTGAAGACGTTACCGTCTCTTCAATGAGTGAAGTTTTAAAACAACTATATAGCCGTTCATAAATAATTCGACAGGATTACCGGCGGGTTTTATTGTCAATGGCAGGGTTAAAATGGATAAAGACATTAACTTGTCAAAGAGTGCCTAAATGAATTGTCGAACCAGTCATGTCGAACCTGTCCTATCGAATGATGGGATGACGTGATGACGAGACGTGCTCCTCAAAAGACATTTACTCTGAGACCGAACGCTACTCCTCGGGCGCGGCCTTTAGGACGTCGCATGCAGGAGATTGTTATCACTCTTCTTGTGTTTCAGAAAGTTACGCCTGAGGATTACAGCCGTTGATAATCCTGCGACTGCAGAAATAGGAATCCACCAAACCCAGAGATTCATGAGGAGCAGGCCAAGAAGAAGTCCCAATATTCCACCGGCGCCAATGCAACATTTGTTGTTCTGCATATTTCTGTTTGCTGCAAACTCCATCGTCAGTGAATAGGCTATGCTTAACGGGGAGAAGATGGTGTATCCAAAAAGTGTGATGCCGTAGAAAACGGTTACAATCATCTTCGTCATAACGCCGGTTTCTGCGGCCTTCAGCATGGAACCATCGAACAGTTGCACTCCGATAGCGAGAATTGCAGCAGTTGGCGGAAGTAACAGGAATCCAATAATGATTCGCCAAACCGTACCCCTGATCTTGACTGTAGACTTGTCAGATGACTCTGTAGTTAAATCCATTTCATTCATATTGATAACGTTCACATTGAAGGTTTCGGCGACCCGTCCGCGGGGCGACGAATACCTTCCGATGTGGTGTTGGAACATCCGTAATTCTTTTCTGGATCGAACGCCTTGATCAGTTCTTTTGTATGGGTGTCACTGGAACCAAACCGGAATCGGAAGGAGTTCCCTTTGATGTCATCGAAGCTGAAGGAATCATGATGAATATCGAACATCATGACGGCCTCAACGTTGCCTTTAGAATTCAAAAGGACTACGGCCATGACATAGTACGTCATGCACCGACATACGGGCCACGCTTTCGCAGGTTGATGTATCCTGACAAGGTCCATGATTGCCGTTGTGGGGAGTGGTTGTCTTCCGGGCGAGACACGTTCTTTCTTGAACAGGAAGGAACCGGCCGCAAGGTATCCGGCCGGAATGTCGTGTGGAATCACCACGGGAAACCGCTTCCAGAAATCCTCTGATTGATTTAGATCGCGCCTCGCAAGGTCCACGACAAGATACGAGGTCGTGTTTGACAGGGCGGCTGCCACGGTTTCATTCGTTTCGGCGAAACTGTGGAGAGCCGCCAAAGCGAAGAATCCCAATATCATTACCTTCTTCATCTTGTGTTCCAACATATTGCTAGATACATGTACGTCTAGATAATATAGTTAATGTATACGTCTAAATTACTTTATATTTATATAGAAGGTACTCATTAACATGGCTTTTGTCAACAAGCGAGGCAGAGGGCTGCCCTGAAGGCAATCAATAAGACATGTTCGGATTTTTGTCATCGGACACTCTAAAATTCCTCGCCTTTTTATCTCATTAAATCTATGCATGACCTGCTTGTGTATTGCGTGAATAATCAGCAATGATATCGGGGCTATGAAAGAAGAGAGATGGTGATCCAGTTAATCCTGTCTAGAAAAGTCCCCGCATCTGTCGTGTTTTAAACTGATTCAATATCGCAGTTAATCTTAATATTTGTCAGGTAATGTGTTTATTATTGGTAAAGAGATTGGTTGCGGGGTGAGGGGTTTATGTGGTATTTATTGGCAAATTAAGGAAGGAGATGGAAAAGAGTGAAAAGTCATGAAGTAACAGGATGGAAGGGGATTGTGCTGGCCGGCGGCAGTGGAACGCGCCTGTATCCTATAACCATGGTTGTAAGCAAACAGACTTTGCCGATTTATGACAAGCCGATGATATATTACCCGGTTTCCACATTAATGCTGGGCGGAATAAGGGATATTCTGGTTATTTCAACACCGCAGGATATTGGCAGATTTGAGCGGCTTCTGGGGGACGGATCCAGATTGGGAATGAAGTTTTCCTACAAAGAACAGAAGGCGCCGCGCGGGATAGCCGAAGCTTTTCTGCTGGGGGCCGATTTTATTGGTGATTCTTCGGTGTGCCTGATTCTGGGTGACAATTTCTTTTATGGGCCGATGGATTTTCTGCGCAACGCGCTCATGAAGAAGGATGGCGCCACGGTGTTTGCTTATCCCGTGTTGAATCCGGAGCAATATGGCGTTGTTGAATTTGATGGTTCCGGGAAAGTTTTAAGCATAGAAGAAAAGCCCAAGAATCCGAAGAGCAGGTACGCGATACCGGGGCTTTACTGTTATGATAATAGAGTAGTGGGGATATCACGGGCTCTGAAACCATCCGGCCGCGGCGAGCTTGAAATCACGGATGTGAATAAGAAATATTTGGAGAAAAACGAGTTGAATGTTGAAGTCATGGGGCGTGGTATTGCGTGGCTTGACACGGGTTCCGCGCAGAGTCTTCTTGATGCCGGTAATTTTGTTGCCAGCATTGAGAGGAGGCAGGGGTTTAAGATAGGGTGTTTGGAAGAGGTGGCATATAGAATGGGATATATTGATAATAAACATCTCCGGAAGCTGGGCTCGGAATTTGTTAATGAATACGGGAAATATCTTGAGAGTGTTGCTGATGAAAAAGATTCACGGTAGTTGACTGCAGTTGAAACAAGTGAAAGGAAAGAGGAAGAATGAAGACGGCATTGGTATGCGGCGCGGGTGGATTTATTGGCGGACATCTTGTAAAGAAATTGAAAAAAGAAGGATATTGGGTTCGCGGCGTGGATCAGAAGGAACATGAGTTCTGCAAGTCTGCGGCTGATGAATTTCTTGTGCTCGATTTAAGGAAAGAGGAAAACTGCAAGAAGGCTGTAAAGATTGATTCCGGCAAGTTTGATGAAGTTTATCAGCTTGCCGCGGACATGGGCGGGATGGGCTTTATTCATTCCGCAGAGTGCGAGATAATGCATAACAGCGCGTTGATAAATATTTATATGACACAAGCCGCGTGTGAAGCCGGCGTGAAGCGCTATTTCTTCTCATCTTCAGTCTGCGTGTACAGAGATATGAAGCCGGGTGAACCTGAGATGAAAGAGGCGGAGGCGGTCCCTGCCAATCCGGACAATGAATATGGATGGGAAAAACTTTATTCCGAGCGTATAGCCATGGCTTATGAGCGGAACCGCGGCATGGTGGTTAGAATAGCGAGATTTCAGAATTGTTATGGCGCGGAAGGCACGTGGAGAGGCGGCAGGGAAAAAGCGCCGGCCGCCATTTGTCGTAAGGTTGCCGAGATCAAGGACGGGGACACCATAGAAGTGTGGGGTGACGGCAGTGCTGTGCGTTCGTACACGCATGTGGATGATATGGTGGATGGTATTTTCAGGCTTATGCATTCGGACCTGCATGGTGCCGTCAATATAGGCTGTCCTCAGTATGTGTCGGTTGACGAACTGGCGCAAACGGTATCTGAAGTGGCTGGAAAGAAAGTTCAGATAAAACACGTTAAAGGTCCGGTTGGTGTGCAGTCGCGGAATTTCAGTAATGAAAGAATCTATTCAATAGGCTGGAAGCCCAAGGTGTTTCTTAAGGATGGCATTGGGCGCACTTATCCCTGGATTGAACAGCAGGTAAAAGCGGCCGCCGGTAAAAAGAGCTGACCACAAATTGTCTGACGCTGGTTCCGTTTGTGAAGGGCTGGCAAGTGAGAGTCCGGCTATTTTGTTAAATTGTGTTTGGATTCAAGAGGAAGGCGTTTGACTTGTGTTTCAAGATGTAAAACAAAATGGAATGTCTGCCGGTTTGTGCCGGTTTCTGAACCAGGCTGGTTTTGTCTCTGTTCTTATCGTTGTCATGTTGTCTCCCTGGTTGTTCGGTGCGTGGGAAATGTGGTGGTTTTGGCCTTTTACGGCCTGCATTTTTGCCGGAGCGTTTTTTCTTGGATTGAGGATGTTTATAACGGCATGGACCGTTTTCCCAGACGGGTTGGAAAGGCCGGCGGAATTTATGCCGGCCGGGCAGGACCGAAGGTG
>JBFZFB010000159.1:0-6093 GCA_041306605.1 Lentisphaerota bacterium
ACAAATTCACATTCATAACAGGCTGATCTCATGATTTACGCCGAAATGAAAAGCCGAAAAATCATTGCCACCACCGCTTCGCTCAAAAACCCCGGTTTGGGACAGGCTCTAACTTACCGAAAGAGCCTTCCAACATTCTGTTTTCAGTCCTGCCATATGAAGTTCCAGCAATAAACATTTCACGTCATCACGTCATTCGACATGACTGGTCCCGCTTCCCCTATCTAATCATCATATCCTGTTATCCTGTCTGTCCCCTGACCTGTCCTCCTGTCTAATAGCTTAATGCTTATATCACACTTCAGCATTCACCACTAGGAGGCTATATGCCTTCTTGCGCCCCTGACAGCCCTTTCAGCCTCTCTATCAGCGGTTTTACGCTTCATAAGCTCCCGTTTATCACCTTGCGTCCGGCCTTTGCATAATCCAATTTCAACTTTTATCATACCCTTCTTCACATAAACACTCAAAGGTACAAGCGTAAGCCCCTTTTGCTCCACATGAACCTGAAATTTTCTTATTTCCTGCTTATGAAGCAACAAACACCGCGGACGGTCGGGTTCGTGATTGAAACGGTTCCCCTGCTCATAGAGAGGAATATTCATGTTGTAAAGCACCACGACCCCGTTCTCAACACGCGCGTAACCACCTGCCAGGCTTACATGACCATTCTTAACAGATTTAACTTCCGTGCCGCGTAGCTCTATCCCGGCTTCATGCCGTTCAAGAACAAAATAATCACGTAGCGCTTTCCGGTTAAGGGCTATTTTTCTGTATGACTTGTCAGACGACACGGTCATTTAGCAACGCTTTTCCGCCTTTTTGAATGGCAAAAGAAAATGCAAACCAGCCTGTCTCAGATTTCCTGATATTCTTCCCTGTCAAGAGTGACAGGAACCGTAAAATCTATTTCGGCTATCAGTTTGCCTTCGATAATTTCACGCATGGCAAGATCAACATTCTCTTCATTGGGCGTCGCTCGCTTCACATAAGGCCTGAATCCGGCATTAAGCTGGCGGACACGCTTTGAGAGCATGTTTATCAACACAGGAACACTTGGCACGCGTAATTTGGATTGTTCAAGCAGTTCAGTATTCAATATTATTATCCTTCTTCCTAGTTTATGAAAAGCGAATGGGGCGCATAGTATGCGCCCCATCGCCATAAGTCAATCATTATATTCCTGACTTTTACATCATGCCGCCCATGCCGCCCATTCCACCTCCCGGAGGACCGCCAGCTGAAGGCTTATTTTCTTCAGGAATATCAGTTATCATGCATTCTGTCGTCAACAGCAAACCGGCAATACTTGCCGCGTTTTGCAGCGCCGAACGGGTAACCTTCGCCGGATCCAGTACGCCGTCTTTGATCAAATCAACGTACTGCCGCGTGGCTACATTGTACCCATACGAACCCTTGCCTTTTTTCACTTCGTCAACAATCAACGCGCCTTCCAAACCGGCATTGGTCACAAGCTGACGCAAAGGCATCTCGAGTGCAACTCTTACAATCTGCACACCGACCCTCTCGTCACCTTCAAGCTCCAGTTTGTCAAGAACCGGCTGTGTGCGCAGTAACGCCACACCACCGCCCGCGACAACACCTTCCTCAACCGCGGCACGCGTAGCATGAAGCGCGTCTTCAACACGGGCTTTCTTTTCCTTCATCTCGGTCTCTGTCGCAGCACCGACATTAATAACCGCCACGCCGCCGGCCAGCTTCGCAAGCCGCTCCTGCAGTTTCTCGCGGTCATAATCTGATGTCGTCTCTTCAATCTGACGCTTGATCTGGGCAACACGGCCCTGAATATCAGATGTCTTTCCGGCACCTTCAACTATGGTCGTGTTTTCCTTGTCAATCGTGATGCGCTTCGCGCGGCCAAGATCATCAACCTTTACGTTTTCCAGCTTGATTCCAAGATCTTCGGTCAGACACTTGCCGCCGGTAAGAATAGCTATATCCTCCAGCATGGCCTTTCTGCGGTCTCCGAATCCCGGCGCTTTCACCGCGCAACAGTGCAATGTGCCGCGCAGTTTGTTGACAACCAGCGTAGCCAAAGCTTCGCCTTCAACATCTTCCGCGATGATCAGCAACGGCTTGTTAACCTTTGCAACATTCTGAAGCAGAGGAAGCAGATCCTGAAGATTCGATATCTTCTTCTCGTGAATCAGAATATACGCGTCACTCAAGGAAACTTCCATGCTTTCCGGACTCGTCACGAAATACGGAGAAAGATATCCCTTGTCAAACTGCATGCCTTCAACAACATCCAGCGTTGTCTCAATCGTCTTCGCTTCTTCAACCGTAATCGTTCCGTCTTTCCCTACTTTATCCATGGCATCAGCAATAATATTGCCTATCATTGTGTCACCATTGGCTGAAATTGTCGCTACCTGCGAAATTTCAACATGTTCCTTGACCTTCTTGCTCTGCTTGGCAATTGCATCAACAACCACATTAATGGCCTTGTCTATGCCGCGCTTTATGCTCATCGGATTGGCACCTGCCACCACATTCCTCAACCCTTCGCGATAAATCGCCTCTGCCAGAAGCGTAGCCGTCGTGGTTCCGTCACCAGCGATATCACTCGTCTTGCTGGCAACTTCACGCACCATCTGCGCACCCATATTCTCAAACGGATCAGGCAGTTCAATTTCCTTGGCCACCGTAACACCATCCTTTGTGATGGTGGGTGAACCAAAACTCTTGTCAAGAATCACATTGCGGCCGCATGGTCCCAATGTCGTCTTAACCGCCCTGCTCAACTTCTCGACGCCGGACATAATGGCCTGACGCGCCTCAGTATCATATTTTAATTGTTTTCCTTTTCCCATGATGAATCCTCTCCTATGCTTAAGTTGTTAACATCCATCCGCAATACACATTATTCCTCTATAACTGCGAGAATATCCTCCTCGCGAACAATCTGATATTCCTTGTCACCGATTTTAACTTCCGTGCCGCCGTACTTGGGCATCAATACCTTGTCACCCTTCTTAACATTGAAAGGTATCTTCTTGCCCTCTTCATCCAGCTTGCCGGTACCAAGAGCTATCACTTTTCCCTCCTGCGGTTTTTCCTTCGCCGTATCAGGAATGATGATTCCACCCTTCGTCATCTCCTTGTCATCCAACGGCTGCACCAGAACCCTGTCACTCAATGGTCTTATGTTCATCCTATAGTCTCCTCCTCCTTGCGTATGTTGTTTATCTTACTTTTTACTCTTATTATTTTCGTCAACCATCTCAAAATCAGCGTCTATCACCTCCCCGTCAGCACGCTTCCCGCTGTCACTCTGCCCCTTTGAAAAGTCACCGCCACCAGCTTCTTCACCGCCACCACCGCCGGAACGGTCAGATGTCTGCCCGCCACCGCGCTGCCCCTTGGCCTGCGAATATAAATCAGCCGAAACTGCCTGTACTTCCGTGTTCAACGCCTCCATTTTTGCCTTTATTTCCTGAGCATTCTCCGATTTCAGAACATCTTTGAGATCTTTAATCGCAGCTTCCACTTTCGACTTCTTGTCGGACTGTATTTTCTCACCCTGCTCTTTCATGAGCTTCTCTGTATGATAAATAGCGTTTTCTGCCGCATTCCTGGTCTCCACAACCTCACGGCGCTTTTGATCATCATCAGCAAACTTTTCCGCATTCTCAACCATGTTGCGGATCTCGCGATCATCAAGACCACTCGACGCCGTAATGGTTATCTTCTGCTCCTTGCCCGTGCCAAGATCCTTCGCCGAAACATGAAGTATCCCGTTGGCATCAATGTCAAAAGCAACCTCCACCTGAGGCACACCACGCGGCGCAGGCGGAATCCCGTCCAGATGAAAACGGCCTATAGACTTGTTGTCACCCGCCATCTTGCGCTCACCCTGCAGAACATGTATTTCAACCGTGGACTGATTGTCCGAAGCCGTGCTGAATATCTCACTCTTTCTCGTCGGAATCGTAGTGTTCCTCTCTATGAGAATAGTAAACACCCCGCCAAGCGTCTCTATGCCAAGCGACAACGGCGTAACATCAAGAAGCAGAACATCCTTCACCTCACCCTTCAATATGCCGCCTTGAATCCCAGCGCCAACCGCAACAACTTCATCCGGATTGACACCCTTGTGCGGCTCTTTATTGAACAATGTTTTGGCCATCTCCTGAACTTTGGGCATGCGCGTCATGCCACCTACAAGAATAACTTCATCCACATCCGGCACACCGGAATCTCTTATGCACGCCCGGCACGGACCAACCGACCGCTCAACCAGATTCTCAACAAGTTGTTCCAGCTTGGAGCGCGTCAAATTAACATTCAAATGCTTGGGCCCCCCCGCGTCCGCCGTAATAAAAGGCAAATTGATATCAGTCTGCAAAGAGCTGGATAATTCACATTTAGCCTTCTCTGCCGCTTCTTTCAGCCTCTGAAGAGCCATGCTGTCCTTCTTTAAATCTATCCCCTGCTCCTTCTTGAAACTTTCTGCAAGCCAGTCAATTATCACCTGATCCATGTCGTCACCACCCAGATGGGTGTCGCCGTTCGTCGCCTTAACTTCAAAAACACCATCGCCAATATCAAGAATGGATATGTCAAACGTCCCGCCGCCGAAATCATAAACCGCTATCTTCTCATCCTTCTTCTTGTCCAGACCGTAAGCAAGCGAAGCCGCCGTCGGCTCATTGATGATACGCAGAACTTCCAGCCCGGCAATCTTGCCGGCGTCTTTTGTCGCCTGACGCTGACTGTCGTTGAAATATGCCGGAACAGTTATAACCGCCTCAGTAATCTTCTCGCCGAGATACGCCTCCGCATCAGTCCTTAACTTCTGCAGAATCATGGATGAAATTTCAGGCGGTGAATAAACCTTGCCGTCAATATTAACATGAGCGTCTCCATTTCCGGCCTTTACCACCTGATAAGGAACCAAAGATATCTCATGCGCCACCTCATCATACTTGCGCCCCATAAACCGCTTAATCGAAAAAACAGTATTCTTGGGATTGGTCACCGCCTGACGCTTAGCCGCCTGACCAACCAGACGCTCCCCGCCCTTTGTGAATGCAACTATCGAAGGCGTTGTGCGCGCACCTTCCGCATTAGGTATCACTACCGGTTCCCCGCCCTCCATAACCGCCATGCAGGAGTTGGTCGTTCCAAGATCTATCCCAAGTACTTTAGACATCTAAAACTCTCCTTTCATCCTCACATCACCAATAGAAATTTCCAAAAATAAAAATCTGTACAAAACAACAGAGCAAATACCATGCCAATAACGGAAATAACTGCACAAAACCTCAAAACAACCAGTAAAAAGCCAATAATTACAGGTAAAAACCATTAAAAGACGTATGAGACTTGTTGGCGCACATACTAACCAATAAAACCATTATGCGCCATTATGACCCGAAAAATAATGTCCCGCACGTTACAGCGGGCATGAAAGGGGCAAATGACCAATATGATAGACGGTGAAGATAATGAAACCGCATGGGAATATGATTCGCTCGGCAGAATGACAAAGAAGACCTATGCCGATGGCTCTTTCTATGAATATTCATACAGCGCAAGAGGCTGGCTTCTCTCACGCATAGATGCCATGTCGCAGACAACCAGTTATGAATATGACAACGCCGGTCAACTGACAAAGGTTGATTATCCCACAGATACCGATGTTGAATATGTCTATGACAGCATCGGCAGAATGACCCAACGCGTGGATTCAGCCGGAACATGGAGCTGGACCTACGACGGACAAAGTTCTCGTATCCTCACCGAAGTCACGCCATTCACACAAACCGTAACCTACACATACCACACCAACACCACATACGAACTGGCAAGCGTCAGTCTGGACACCACCAACAAGACAGAATACTTCTGGAGTCAGGGCCGCTTGACCAATGTTACATCATCAGCCGGCAGTTTTGCATATTCCTACAAGGCAAACTCAGACCTGCTGGAAACAACAACCTATCTCAACGGTACAGTCATAGTATCCCGTGCTTATGACAATGCCGACCGGCTGACCGGCATTTTCGCGACCAACAGCTCTGCCGGAACCATCATCAATTCCTTCACATACACCCTTGACAGTGTAGG
>JBFZFB010000160.1:0-7614 GCA_041306605.1 Lentisphaerota bacterium
CAGAAGCCTCCGTTCAGCCGCCTGCCGTTGCACTGTAAATCGCGCAATCCCCTGCCGAATCCTGCTGATATGTGATGATGGACTCATTTCTCTTATACGCTATACTATTTTATAGCATATACGAGTCAAGACAAATAAAGAGAAAAAATCAACTTTTTAGCATTTTCCCGCCAATCCGCCTCAAAAACCTCGATTTTCCTGTAAATCTCCTCTATGTTCCCTTATGGCAAAACTTGAGAAACGTCTGTCAATGGCAATTTTCCATTAATTTGCCCCTTTTTTGCCTCTTGACAATATACCTCACCTGATTACATACTTTTAATATTGAAATGAATAAGATAAGTCTAGTATCACGAAGACAAGACAAGTGCTTTGACACGCCAACGCGTGCCAGTATGCGCGCTCACGAAAGGTCTGAAAAACAGGAGGAACTCAAGACTGAATCAATATCAAAAAAAGATATTCCTAATCAAAAAGATGTATTTCTTTCCATGGAAAACGGCGCCCCTACGGTGGAAATAGATCTACCGGAAGACAAACAGATTGATTTTGAGCATCTCGCAAGTGAATATCTTCAAGGCAGAGACAAAGCACTGGTTTCAGCGGAATTTTCCAAAGAGAAGATCGGTGACAAATGGGAGCTGAAACTGCAGTTTACACCCGAACATCCGTCAAAGCTGTTAACCGTCAAGGAGCTTGCCGCCATGTTGGGACTTAGCACCGAGACAATTTATCTGATGAGAAAAAAAGGACAGATTAAAGGATACAAAGCCGGCAAAAGCTGGCGATTTATGTGGTCAGAAGTACTTGAGGCTCTGAAAGCATAATAAACCAGCAAGATTGATGGCAAAATAAGAATAAGGAAGCAACTCATGTATCTAGATTATTGGGGACTCAATAAACATCCATTTAACAATGTGCCTGATCCCGAGATGTATTTTGACATGCACCAAAGCGTCGATAGCGCTGTTGCCGAATTGCTTTTTGCCATAGAGGAAGGTGATGAAGTTCTAGCTGTAGTAGTTGGCCCTGTAGGATCAGGCAAAACAATGAGTTTAAGGATAGTCCTCGATTCCCTGAAACCTGATAAACACAGAATAGCTTTTGTTACCAATCCGGATATGACCTTCCCCCAATTGCTCAGGGAAATAATAGGGCAACTTGAAGGCAAAGAGTGTCAGGAAGTCCGAAAAGACAAGCTTTTTGAGATGTTTAACAGAATACTGTTTGAAACAAATGATCAGGGAAAAAGGGTTGTTATCTTCATTGATGAAGGAAATGTAATAAAATCTTACAACCTTGAAAGCATGCGGCTATTGACCAATATGCAGGAAGACCAGCAAAACCTTTTCACCATCATACTGGCAGGCCAGCCGGAACTCGGCAAAAGGCTTGAAGATCCGAGAAGAGCCAACCTTTATCAAAGAATAGGCGTCTATTGCAAAATCACCGGATTGGACTCCATGGAAACTTTGCGTGATTATGTCGAGCATCGTCTTGAGCGCGCAGGTCTCAATCCTGACACACAAATATTCACTCCGGAAGCATATGAAACATTGTGGAAATATTCCGACAAAGGAATCCCGCGCCTGATAAACAAACTTTGCAAACTGACGCTGAAGGCTGCCGAAACAAACAAACTTCGAAAAATAGATGCCAATCTTGTCAGCCTTGTCGCACAGCGTTTTGACAGAACATATCGAAAACTTCCAAAAGCCAAACCTGAAGATGAAGTATTTGCCAGCGGTGAAATTTTATATCCATCTAAAGAGTCAAAAGAGGAAATGCCGCCTGAGGAAAAACCCGAAATTGAAACTCCGGAACAAAAACCTCCGGCAAAAGAACTTGAACATCACGCCGTGGCAAGTATTGATGATTTGCACTCACGTTCTTCAACAGACTTGAACGCCATGTCGCAAAAGGATCTTGAAGATATGGCAAGCAGACTGGCCACCCAGCGTGTCAAAACACTAAAAGGTATTACGGACCCGTTTGAAGCTTGGGAAGCAGCCAGAAAAGATATACTTTCTCAAATAATTAAGAAAAGAGATTCACAAAAAGGGGTATCGAACAATTCTGCGGATAAGAAATGATAATGTTTTTTTCGGGGTAAATTATGGCAAAAACAGCTAGAAGCGGTAAGATTTCTGACATCCTGATCAAGAATGGTATAATTACTCAAGACGCCCTTCAGCGAGCAGAAGAAGAGGCAACAACTTCCGGGGTAAGGCTTGAAAAATATCTTATCGAAAAGAAACTCGTTCATAACACCGATATGACCCTGGCTCTATCTGAATATCTCAAAATGTCGCCCATCACACTGGCTCATTTTACCCCCAACCCTCAACTGCTGGAATTGATCCCGCGCGAAACCATGTCAAAACGTCTCGTAATACCAATAGCAAAAATGGCGAAAACCCTTGTCGTAGCACTTGGTGATCCGTTTGATTTAATGGCAATTGATGAAATCGCAACAATAACACAAATGGAAATCACCCCTTTGATCGCCCCTGAAAATGAGGTATCCAACGCATTGTCAAAACTGTTCGCCGAATCTTCCCAGGGACTCGACATGGAAGAACTAATGAAAGAAGAAAGCGATGTAGAGGTGCTGGAGGAAGACAGTAAAGAGCAAAGCCTTGACGAAATGCTGGAAAGCGCTGAAGGCGCACCAGTAATACGCATGGTAAACATGATGCTGGTTGAAGCACTCAGAACCGGCGCAAGCGATATCCATATAGAACCCATGGAAAAACAGGTTCGCCTGCGATACAGAATAGACGGCGCTTTGGTCGAAAGACCGGGGCCTCCCAAAAACTTGCAGTCAGCTGTCATCTCCAGAGTAAAAATCATGTCTGATCTTGATATTGCCGAACGCCGGATACCACAGGACGGCAGGTTCAACATAAAAGCGTTGGGCAAGGAAGTTGATCTGCGCGTCAGCATATTACCAACTATACACGGCGAAAAAATAGTCATGCGTATCCTGGACAAAACATCGCTGTCCCCCAGTTTGTCCGCATTGGGGCTGGAGGAATCTGCATTCAACTCATTGACCTACGCCATAAATCAGCCTCATGGCATAATTTTGGTTACAGGCCCGACAGGAAGCGGCAAAACTACTACCCTTTATTCATGCCTGCAGGACATGAACCAACCCGATGTCAACATCATTACTTGCGAAGACCCTGTGGAATATCAGCTTCAGGGAGTTAATCAGGTTCAAATGCACTCGGAAGTCGGCCTGACTTTCTCTTCTGCACTGCGTTCAATCCTGCGCCAGGATCCTGACATCGTGCTTGTTGGTGAAATACGAGACGGCGAAACCGCGGAAATAGCTGTGAAAGCAGCGTTAACAGGCCACTTGGTGCTCAGCACCCTGCATACCAATGATGCACCTGGCGCTGTAACTCGTCTTATTGATATGGGCATTGAACCTTTCATGCTTGGTTCATGTCTGATACTGGCTCAAGCACAAAGACTGTACCGCAAATTATGCTCTTCGTGTAAAAAGACGTGCCCCTTGCCGCCTGATGTTCTTAAAATGAACAAAATCGACCCGGCCTTCTTTGAAGGATCAAAAATTTTCGGACCAAAGGGTTGCCCCAGATGTAACGCCGGTTACAAAGGCCGCGGCGCGATCATGGAAGTGCTTCTCGTTTCTGATGATCTGCGCACTGCTATTTTAAGGGGAGCCAATACCGGAGAACTCCGTCAAATTGCAAAAAAATGCGGTATGACATCACTTAAAGAGTCTGGTCTTACACGCGTTAAAGAAGGCTCAACAAGTCTTGAAGCCGCATTAGCTGTCACTGGTGGAGAATAGTTCCAAGGAGGTTATATAATATGAGTCCTGTTGTACGTTCCGCATCAAGAGCCGCATCTTCAACACAAAGCACATCGGCAAAATCTGCCGACGTATCGCTGAAATCCCGCCAATCAGGCAAGGGCAACGTCCGTGGCAAAGGAGCACGGGTGCAAGGCGCCAGCAAAATCGTGGCAACTTTATTACCCAGTTTTTCACGCCAGCTTTCCGCCATGCTTTCCGCTGGAATGCCCATATTGGCATCACTGGAAGCGCTCCATGATCAGGCCGGCAACCCGACTTTTAAACGCGTAATTTCTGATGTAAGCAGAGGTATCGAAAACGGCGCCGCTCTGTCCGATGCTCTGGCCCAATTCCCTTCTGTCTTCGACGAGCTGTATACCAACATGGTAAGAGGCGGTGAATCAGGAGGTCAACTCGCCGAAACCATAGCCAGACTTGCCAGCTTTCTCGAAGCAAGCGCGAAAATGCGCAGTAAAGTTAAATCTGCGATGATGTACCCCACCATCGTGCTATGTGTGGCAATCACAATAGCCACCGGCCTCATACTTTTTGTCGTGCCAGTATTCGAAAGCATGTTCACCAGTCTTGGGGGCAAACTGCCGGGGCCAACCATGTTCCTCGTTAATCTGAGCCATAATATTAAAAAGAATGGATTATATATTTTTCTTGGTATTGTGATATTCGTAATAGGCTTCAAAAAATGGAAAGCCTCTCCAAAAGGCGCGTATCAGTTTGACAGTTTTGTATTACGTGTCCCGGTTTTCGGCGAATTACAGAAAAAAGTCGCTGCCTCCCGTTTCGCGAGAACGTTCGGCCAGTTAATACGCAGTGGCGTGCCCATCCTTAATGCCCTAGAGATCACTTCAGGCGCAACAGGAAACAAGGTAGCCTGCGAAATCGTACTAAAAGCGCGTTCAGTAGTAGAAAAAGGAGACTTGCTGTCCAGTTCGCTCGTTAATCAGAAAGTCTTTCCCGTCATGCTCGTACGCATGTTGCAAGCCGGCGAAAAAACCGGTAAAATAGATGAAATGATGGATAATATTGCCGACTTCTATGATGACGAAGTCGAAACCATGCTTAATGGCCTTACTTCACTCCTGGAACCACTCCTAATGGTCTTCCTGGGCGTTATTATAGGTGGAATAGTAGTATCACTATTTCTACCCATATTCAAGATTGGTGAAGTCATTCGTGGCGGAAAATAGACCTAAAAGAGCTGTTTTTGCCAAAGCTAAAAAATGAGAATTTTAGGCTTTACATAGTATTTGAATGTTTCGTAAATTGGCCTTTGTTCACGATACTTATTCTCATAATTGGCAAGAATACGTTTTTTAGGAATAAACAAAAATGGCAAAAATACTGCTTGTAGATGATGAACCAAGCATTTTAAGCGTGTTAAGTACTCTTCTCAAAGCTGAGGGATATGAGGTATTTTCAGCTATGGGAGGAGAAAAGGGAAAAGAATATATTTATTCCCAAGAATTCGACTTAATGCTCACTGATATCCGCATGTCACCCGTAAACGGCATGGAACTACTCAAGCTTGTACATGACGAGAGGCCATCAATGCCCGTCATTATGCTAACCGCTTTTGGGTCCGTTGAAACCGCAATTGAAGCCTTAAAGCTGGGTGCGTTTGACTATGTTACAAAGCCTTTCAAGGTTGATGAGCTTCTCATAACAGTGCAACGTGCTTTGGAATACAACAAAGCTTTGACCGAAAATGCCGATCTAAAAGCTCAACTCGGCACCCGTTACCAGCTCCAGAACATCATTGCTGAAAGTAATGCAATGAAACATGTTTGCGAAATGATCAAGAAAGTTGCGCCCACTAACACTACCGTTCTGATTTACGGCGAAAGCGGTACCGGCAAAGAACTTGTCGCAAAGGCAATTCATGGGCACAGCACTCGTAAAGACAAGAATTTCCTTGCAGTAAACTGCGCGGCTCTTCCGGAACCGCTATTGGAATCAGAAATGTTTGGACATGTCAAAGGTGCCTTTACGGGCGCTTCGGTAAACAAAGAAGGTTTGTTCCAAGCTGCCAGCCAGGGCACCATTTTCCTTGACGAAATAGGCTCAATGCCTTTGAGTATTCAAGGCAAATTACTGCGCGTCCTTCAGGAAAAAGAAATCAGACGCGTCGGAAGCAATGAAACAATACCCATAGACGTTCGAGTTCTAACTGCAACCAACACCAAGCTGGAAACCCTGCTGGAAAAAGGCCTTTTCCGCGAAGATCTCTATTACCGCTTGAGTGTCATTCCAATAGAAATAAAACCCTTACGCGAACGCATTGAAGATATTATACCTCTTGCTTACCATTTTCTGCGGGCAGAAACCCCGCAAGGCAAAACCCCTCCAGTTATAGACCCTGAGGCCGCATCCGTTCTAGAGTCATATCCTTGGCCCGGAAATGTCAGGGAGCTGGAAAATGCAATAAAACACGCCCTTACTTTTTCTAAAGGTGAAAACATAACACGCCAACTGCTTCCCCCAAAAATAGCAGCTACATCCCCTTCTCCATCACCCAGTCTCTCCGTGCTACAAGACTCATCAGGGGGACAAAAAGGAAAATCTCTTAAAGCATTTCTCCGAAATAAAGAAAAAGAATACCTCAAACAAGTTCTTTCATACAGTTCAGGCGATAAAGAAAAAGCCGCAAAAGAACTGAAAATAAGCCTAGCTACCCTCTATCGAAAACTCCCAAATGGCGAATAAAAAGCCATTTAAAATGGAAATTTCTCACTATTGATTTCTTTTTCTCATATTCGCATATATGCGATGAAAATATGTAGTAGGGTTGAAAATGCCATCTTAATTTGTTAAGAAAAGCGCATTTTAAAAGTATTATTGTTTTTGATTGACCTTATGGCATGAGTAATGCTTTAATACCTTTCAGAAACAATGTTTAGGTTAACAGGGCATGGTTCGCAGCCCAAAAATCCGAAAGGAGGAATGCGATGAAAAAGTCAGGTTTTACACTTGTAGAGATTATGATTGTAGTTGCAATCATAGCTCTGCTCACAGCGATTGCGATTCCAGCGTTCTTGCGTTATCGCCAGGACTCAAAGCATGATCTGTGTTTGAGCAATCTTCGCGTAGTTAAACATGCGAAGGAAATTGTTGCTATGCGCGACAATTACACAAACGCTACACCAATGAATGCTACAATCATAACACGTTGCTGTAATTATATCGAGGGTGGTGGCACGTTGTATTGCCCATCAGGTCCTACAAATGATGCTGCCTCATATTATACCAATACGTTTCAGGCCATGGGCACAGTGCCCACATGCCCGGTTTTCCCGGCTGGCAGTACTGGTGTACCAGAACCTCATGTCCTCGAGAAATAATTAGCTTCATCGAACATGAAAAAGCAGTCCCGCCAAAAGCGGGACTGCTTTTTGTTTTATGACATTGCCAGCGCTACCACGGCTTATCCGTATTGGGTTTTCTGTTGCAATTGCTACCGTTCTGTCAAAAGTTTTGCCCCATTTTGGGGTTAATCAACGTTTTATCGTGACTACACTACTCCGGTATCAGGGTTCGGGGGGGGCAGGAAATCCACAAGAGGTTCCATGCCGTTGAGCATCCGGATGCATTCCTGATATCGAGCGCGATACCCCTCGTACGTCGTCCGGGCTACCCGCCTGAGTAGTTCAATTTTTGACACTATCATTGCTACAGGCCCAACCTTTTTGTTTAATCGCGAAGGTTTATTTAGAGCAGTTTCAAAAATACTGTGGCCGTTTTGGCTACTGCATGACACATGGCCTGCGTCA
>JBFZFB010000161.1:0-10153 GCA_041306605.1 Lentisphaerota bacterium
ATGACGGCTTACGGTACGGTGTCTACGGCGGTTCAGGCCATGAAAGACGGGGCTTATGACTATATTACCAAGCCGCTGGATCTGGATGATTTGCAGTTGAAAGTGCGGCGCGCGGCGGAAACGCGGAGGCTAAGGGCGGAGGTTGAAAATCTTCAGCAATGTGTTCATGACCGTTATAGTGTGAATGCCATGGTTGCCGAATCAGCGGAAATGCGGGAGATAATCAGGCAGATTAAGACGCTGGCGGATACAACGGCAACGGTTCTGATTGAAGGTGAAAGTGGAACGGGCAAGGAACTGGTGGCGCGCGCGCTGCATGTCGAAGGAAGACGGCGGGGCGGCCCATTTATGGCTGTCAATTGCGGGGCATTCGCTGAAAGCCTGCTGGAGTCGGAATTGTTCGGGCATGAAAAAGGTGCTTTTACAGGCGCGGTTAACACTCGTCACGGGGCGTTTGAAAGAGCAGACGGCGGGACGCTTTTTCTGGATGAGATAGGAAGCGCTCCCATGCCGGTTCAGGTGAAACTTCTGCGCGCTTTGGAAGAGAGGGAAATAACACGGGTAGGCGGTCAGGCGGTTCTTTCCGTTGATGTGCGGGTGGTTTCAGCTTCCAATAGAGATCTTGCGGGATTGGTGGAAGATGGAGAATTCAGGGAGGACTTGTTTTACAGGCTTAATGTGGTTCCTGTGCGTATTCCGCCGTTGAGGGATCGGAGGGATGATATTGCGCCCTTGTCGGATCGTTTTATCATTATGGCCAACAAGGCGCATGGACGGAATATTACAGGGATGGATCCGGAATGTTACGAGGTGTTAAAGAGAAACGACTGGCCCGGTAATGTGAGGCAGTTGAGGAATGTTATTGAGTCAGCAGTTGTTATGGCGGCGGGCTCATTGCTGAAGGTATCGGATCTGCGTTTGGAAGAAGGGGGCAGAAAACCGGCCGGCGGATTGGAAATTCCGGACGGGATGACTCTTGACGAAATTGACAGAGAGATACTTCTGCAATTGCTTCAGCGGAACGACGGTAATCGCACACTTGTGGCCGAAAAGCTGGGTATTTCGCGTCGCACTATTCAGCGCAAGATCAGGCAGTACGATTTGCCGTTTTGAGAATAAGTGATTTTAGAACATAATTAATCCAACATTTAGATGGTAGATTTCCGAATACTGTGACATCATACGGAAAGAAAACATGAACAATTCTTCCAATAATACATCGTTTTGCGATTGGGTTCGCGCTTCGGCGCAAAAAAACTTGCGCTGGTTATACGGAGTTATCGGGCCGTCGGTTGCGTCGCGGTTATCTTCCAGTCATACGCTCAGGTTATTATTGCGACCCCTGATATCGCCGAGAAAAGGTGTTTATCATTGTTCATATGATATCATGTTAAAACTGCCACGGGAAGACGCGGAAGCCTACGGTGTGGCGTATCTTGGGGTTATTAATCCTGTGGAAAGCAGGTTTATTTCCAGATATTTGAAAAATGGAATGACGGTTTTTGATATTGGGACATATATAGACGGGTGGTACACAATTTTGGCATCAAAGCTTGTTGGTCAAACAGGACATGTATATTCGTTTGAACCGGTGCCGGATCATTTTTCAGGATTAAAGGAAAACATTTCCATAAATGGTTGCAATAATGTAACTGCGGAAATGATATGTTTAGGGATTAGTTCGCAGAATGTTGATTTCGCGGTGAACGGCGGATTCAGTCATATGTTGAGACAGGATGATAATGTTGCCGGGGTTAATGTTGTGCGGAATGTTAAAATGAGCGCGATTGATGATTATGTGGTGAATCGCGGCATTAAGGCGTTGGACTTTATCAAGATAGATACAGAGGGTGCCGAAGTTGAAATACTGAAAGGCGGGGTATCGTCTATATCTAAAAACCGGCCCCTGGCTCTGGTTGAGGTGGTTGCCGATCATTTAAAAACGGCAGGCTCAAGTATTTCGGAGTTATATGATTATTTTAAGGATTTGAACTATATTTCATTTTCAGTACGGCGTAATTCATTTGTTGAGAGCAACTATAGTCTCGAGTCAGAAACACCTAACGTTTTATTTGTTCCGGGAGAGAAGAAAGATGTTGTGATGGGGATGATGTCTTAGATGGATGAGAAAAAACTTGTTCATTTCCGATCGTTTGACTATTTTGAAAAGGTCGTGATATCGGGTTTAATCTTTAAGCAGTACAGGTTTTATGATTTATGAATAAGGCAGAACAATTTACTTTAAACAAGTGTGGCATGAAAGGTGTTCTGTCTTTGTTTTTGGTGCTTTTAATGGCGGCCGTTTTTCTGCCGGGTTGTGCTTCTCACAAAAGCGCGTATTTATCACCGTATGGCGGAAATGAGACAATAGACAAGGACTGGGAGGAAATATGGTCTATTCTTGAGGAAACGCGCAGAATAGAAGCGGAAGCCCGTAGAATAGAGGAAGATGGCGCAAAGCGCGCCTTGCAGCAGACAAAGGAGTCTGAAGAAAAGAAATTAGAAACAAGCAGGAGCAAGGCTAAGAGCGATTTGGATCATCATAAAGATCAAACCAACCCGATGGCGGAGTATAAGCCGGAAGTTGTTAAGGTGGAGAAAGAAAGAGAACATTTCTGGCAATTTTGGCGCAAGGCGAAGCCGGAACCATTCGATTTTAAACAAGTTGAAAGCAAAAAGAAGAGAGAAAAAGAGGTAGAAAAAAAAGCGCAGTCGAAGCAGGATCTTCAAGTTGCGAAAGTAGAAATAGAGAAAGAGCAAACAAAGAACAAACCTGTTGAATCTGTTCAGCCGGTGGATGTTGTAAAGGCGCCGGAGGCGAAGCAAGAGAAAGAGCAAGCCATAGAAAAGGATGAGCGCCCGAGGAAGGATGTTGAGGTTGCGAAGGCAGAGCTGGAAAATAAACAAGAAAAAGAAAAAACAGTAGAAAGAAGGCTGCAGCCGGAACAGGAGCCGGAGGATGCGAAGGCAGAGAGGGAAAATCAGCATTTCTGGCAATTTTGGCGTAATGTCAGGGAAAAGCCGAGAGAGTCTGGTGCTGTAGGCAAAGGATCCAATTCTTTGAATGCAGGAGTTCAAAACGAGAATAATGCGGCTACGGCCAGGCGGGAAAAAGATGGAAAAAACGGCAAGGAAATATCCGCGCTTATCAAGCCGGGTTTGGTGCTTAATGTTCAGGTTATTGTTTCGGGTGTAAAGGAGATAGATGAAACTGCCAAGCGGATATCCGAAGATGCCAGATTGACGCTTCCTCTGGTGGGCAGTGTTACGGCCAAAGATTTAACAATCACGGAATTTGCCAGATACTTGAATGAATTATACAAGGAATTTTTTATCGATCCGCAGGTTATAGTTGAATTTGCCAAAGGAGAAGCGGCGGAAGACTTGTCACCATGGGGTTATGTAACGGTGCTGGGACGGGTGAAGCAACCGGGCAGGGTGGGAATTCCCCCAACTCGTGATCTTACGCTGAGCAGTGCCATTCAAAAAGCGGGCGGACTGGATACCAGCGCCAAAGAAACGGCTATTCGCATTACACGCCAGTCGCTGGACGGTGGTGTTCAAACCAGAGAAGTCAACCTGAAGGCAGTTGGCGCGCAGGGGCAGTTTGGTGAGGATATCAGACTGCAACCGGACGATGTTGTTTATGTTCCTGAGCTCATTTTTTGACAGATTTCGAAATATTCTAAAAATTACTTAAGTTATTTGACAAAAATAGTAATTTTGGTAGTATTTATAACTAACTGTTTGCTCTGTGATCAAAATAAAGAAAGGAATAAGGCATGAAATTGAGGGGAATGCTGATTCTGGCAGTGTTAGTAATGGTATCAGTTTCGGTTTTAGCGGCAGAACCAAAGATAGTTAAGACTCCAACTCCGGAAAAAGGCAGTAATTGGCGCATTGCTCCTAATGCAACAGTCTCTGCAACACATGATTCTAATGTGTACCGTGATCCGGAAAATGAAGTTGATGACATATATTATGACGGCTCGGTGGGATTGGATGCCAGTTATGGGGGAACCAAGGGAAATATGAATTTCAATGGTTTTGCCGGTACCCGGTCTTATAGCGAAGAGGACGCCAAGGATTTCGATTGGGGTGGTGAAAATATTCAAGTTGGATATGGAGACAGAGAACAGCTGTATATGTATGCTGGAGAGGGATACAGACGCGTGGAAGATGTTAACCGTAACGAGCTGGTTGTGGATACAGCCGGGGATGTTTCAGCAAATACAATGCTACTTGATGTCAGCACACAGTTTCGCCGTGACATTTTTCAGGCGGCTTTAGGGATTGGCAAAGACATAACCGACAAATCAGAAATGGATCTTGGTTATGTTTACGATATGGTTGACTATAATGACGAAGACACTTCCGATATGTCGGGGCACATTATTCGTGGTGAGACCGCCCACCAGTTGACCGATAAATCCTCCGGTTTGATAGCGTTGGAATACGGTATTCAGGATGCGGATAATGCTTCTGATCAATCAGACTTTGTGACCGCGCGTGTTGGTTTGAAAACAAAGAATACGCGAAAATTATCAATGAAGGGCAGTGCCGGCGTGGAAAGTTATAATCGTCCGTCCGGTGAGGATGAAAATATACCCAGCGTGGATTTAACAGCGATCTGGTTCGCCACCGACAAGACGCAAATGGTTCTCGGCGGCAGGAATGGGGTTCAGCTGTCACAGGTTTATGCTGATAACGCGGCGGAATTTATGGCGGTCTGGCTGTCGATTATGTCTCAGATGAACGAGGCTATGTCTGTGATGGCAGGTGTTTCCTATAGGAGTGATGATTATATTGATAAAATTACAGTTAATGGTGTTGAAGAGGATCGTTCGGACAAAGGTGTTTCGGCCAACGTTAAAATAGCTTTTACCCCACCGGCTTTAAAGCATGCCAGAATATTTGTTGAGGGGTATTCAGAATCAGTGGGCTCGAATCTGGATGGTTATGATTATGATGATGTAAGAGGAACCGTTGGTTTTAGTATGCAGTATTGATTTTAATTGAAAGGAGTATGTCATGAAGAGAATATGTTTGATCATGATGATGTTGTGTTTTGTTTGCGGGCAGGTTTTCGGGGCGTTTGTAAAACCCACAGATCAGCAGATTAACGAAGCGGCTGCGGATCCTTCCAAGTTGACTGCGTTATTGCAGGATGCCACTCCGAAACAAGCGGCAGAAATTGTGGCCCTTGTTATGAAGGCGGTAGTTGGTTTAAAGCTTCCGGCGGATCAGCAGGATGCGAGAGTTACATCAGTTGTGCAAACCGCGGTGACTGCCATGGGTGCTCAAGCGACAGCTTTCGCGCGGTTTCTTGGTTCTGCGGTAGGTACTACACCGGAAGTGGCTCCATTGGGCGCGAAAGTGAGTTCTGTGTTAAAGAGCAGTGTTGGTGTTGGCGCGGCCAATGCCTTCAGCAATGCTCTAAAGCATGCTTTGAAGCCGCCAGTACCCGGCGGGTACAGGGCGCAGGATATAGATTGATCTTGCTATAGGGAATTTCCGGAATTTTGCGGGAACATGTTGTTTTCCGGGCCCCAAAAGTCGGTTAATGTTTAAGATATTCCAGATACTGACGTTTTTTCTTTTGCTTTATACCACTTGGGTTTGGGCAGGAATCAGGAATAGTTTTCATTCGGCGGTTCAGGGCGTTGCTATTCTGCTTTTTCTCATGATGCTGGCTGTTCCCTGGTTAATCAAGGGGCATAAAAAGGGCGTGTTTTCCGCACATATCAGCCGGTTATTCAGAGATCCTTTCTTTATTGGCGGTGCCTTGTTCATGTCCTATCTGGTTGTTCAATGGATCAATTCCGGCAGGGAGATGATTTTTAATCTTAATCAGGCAAAATGGTCATATTTACCGCCGCGTTATCCCGGTTTGCCGTTTTCCATGCAGAGCAAGGAGGCGTTGCAGATTATAACTTGGTTTTTCCCCGCCTGGGTTCTGGGTTCAACGATTAGATCAGGCTTGTTTGAGCCGGCATTTCTGGTGCGGATTCTGAGGGTTACTGTTTATAGCGCGGGTTTGCTGGCGTTGTTTGGTGTTGTCCAATTTATTTCAGGGACTGGTAGCATTTACTGGATTACGCCGCTTGACTGTGATTTCTTCGCGTCTTTTGGTTACTCCAATCACGCGGCATCATTTTTCATTCTCACAGGGGCATTGTCTGCCGGCTTCGTGCTTCGTGAATGTGCTGTGGAGTGGTATCTTGTGCGAAAGTTAAAGCTGACAGTTTTCGTGATGATTCTGATTCTAGCGCTGATAGGAGCCAGCTTTTCTTTGAGCCGCATGGGTGTATTGATGGCGGCGGGATTGCTTATATTTATTATTGTTTATTCCACAATTCTTCTTTGGCCAAAGTTTACTCCGGCGATACGCGTGAATTATTTCGCGGTTCTTGCGGCTGTGATAATTCTTCTCGGTATGTTTGTATGGAATACCGGCTGGGATAAAATAGAAAGTCAATTTGCACCCAAAAAAACCGGGCTTGTAAAAAAAGGAACGGCTATAGAGAAAATAATTAGCAAATTGGGCGATCGGCCGGTGCTGGCATTAGCGGCGTGGCGTATATGGAAAGACAATAAGCTTTATGGCGTGGGAGGGTGGGGGTTCCGGCATTTTGTGGGTTTTTATGTTTCGCAGGGAAATTGGAACAGTTTGAAGGCCGATGGCAGGGCCAATACGCATTGCGATCTGCTCCAGTTTCTTGCCGAGTTCGGGATGATGGGCGGATGCCTGCTCTTGTTTTGTACAATTGTATTATTTTTCGGTTTTATTAAAGTGTTCCGGTGGCGCAATCCTATGACAGTTATGCCGTTAGCCGGTGTATCGCTGGTTTTTATTCATAGCCTTATAGATCTGCCTTTCCGGTGTCCCGCGATTATGTATACGCTGGTAGTGATTATAACCGCGGTTCCGGTTATATTTCTGCCGGATCCTCAGGCGCGGGAAGATTAGGCCGGGAAAAGTTTATCCGTCAGGTTTTGTGATAGTTGATTGCAAAAAATCTTATTAGAGAATATTATAATACGGTTTTAAAAAGCAGATTTAAAGGGTGAAAAGACATGAGCGATTGGGATGATGCAGGTCCTGTTGGACGTTATAACGAAAGAGAAATCGTTGACAACAACGGGAAAAAAGCGCCGTATTACAGTCAATATCCTCATTATGGGCATTATGGTTATGGTACGCCTTATGGTCGCAACCCTAACTATGGTGCCACGCCCGAAATGCTGGGTTCGCTGGATATTTTCAGGCTGATTCGTGTTGCTAAACGGAAATGGTTTACGCTGGCATTGACCATGGCGTTTTTTTTGCTGGCAGGCGCGTTTTATCTTTTAAAGGCGGAAAAAATTTATAGTGCATACGCTTTAATAGAGCTTAGCGTTCGCAGACCTAGAATACTTGCCCAGCAGAGCGCGGTAATAGAAGACGGATCTTTGCGTTCAGAAGAAGTGTTCAACACCAAGCTGGAGAAGCTGAAAAGCGAAAGTATCCTTCAGGCGGCTTTGCTGGTTTTGCGGAAAAATCATCCTGACTTGAAAGAAGATGATGCTGAAATGAAAGGAACCATGAAGTCGGATGTAAAATTCACTCTTTTACGGCGGACACAGCTTGTCAAGATAGAGGCTGAGCATACAGACCCGCAAATGGCCGCTGATGTGTGTCGGGCGTTTGCTCAAGCGGCGCAGGAAACGGCGGTTAATGAAAACCGGATGGACAGTGATGCGGCTGTTGCCTGGCTTAAAAATCAGGCCGAATCTCAACGGGCCGAGTTGGAGAAGGCGGATCAGGCTCTGCTAAAGTTCCGTCAGGAAAATCAGGTAAACTCATTGGAAAGCCGGCGGAAAACGGCGGAAGAATCCATATTGGATTTCAATAAGGAGCTTACGAAAGTAGAGTCCGAACGGGATGTTTTGTTGTCGAAATACACGGCCAAACATCCGCAGGTTGAATCAATCAACAAAGCGGTGATCAGTTTAAAGGCGCAGATAGATAAGAATTCCAAGCTTATTTCCGATTTGGAATTGCGGATAGTTGAAAACAATATAAAACAGGCGGAGCTTGAGCGCACGCGGGAGGCTTGCGACAAAGCGTATATGGGCATCCTTAATCGCATAGAGGAAGCGCGTCTTGCGGCTGACGAAAACACTGCAACTATTAAAGTGTCAGAGTGGCCGGTTGTTCCGGAGGAACCTGTCAAGCCCCGGCCTTTGAGAATTATTGCGCTGATGTTCATTTTGGGCGGTGTTACAGGGCTGGGTTTGGCGCTTGTTACTGATACACTGGAAGACTATGTGACAGATGTTGGTGATGTGGAAGTGTTAACGGATATCAAGATTTTGGCGGCGATTCCTCATGAGCGGAAGAGAAACAGGGCGGCGATAGCAAAAGCGGCGGTTAATGAAAAATTCAGCTTGATGACGGAATCATTTGCTGGTTTGGCAAGCATGCTTGATACACCGCAATACAAAGATGTAAATGTGATACTTTTGACCAGTTCCATACCGGCTGAAGGCAAAACAATTACCGCGTGTAACCTTGCTCTGACATTGGCGAAGAATGGAAAGAAAACACTTTTGATAGATTTTGATATTAGAATTCCCAGAATTTGCGGGATTTTCACCATGCCGCCTAATTATGATGGTCTGATAAAATATCTCGATAATCCGACTGTCAGTATAACAAATGAGATAATTTACGAGACAGAATTGGCTAATCTGCATGTTGTAGGAACCCGGCCTGATAGTGAAATGAGTCCGTCGGAAATGGTTACCGGCAGTAATATCGCGGATTTGATGAAATGGGCGCGGAAGAATTACGACAAGGTTGTTCTTGATGCTCCGCCGTTGGGAATAATCAGCGATGCTATTGTCCTGGCAGGTGTGTCCGACATGGTTTTGCTGGCAGTAAGACCGTGGGCCAGCAAGAAACATTTGGTTGTGCAGACTGTCATCAGGTTAAGAGAAGCGGGTGTTAACCTGATAAGTGCTGTTGTAAATGATGTCCGAATGGAAAAAAGCTCTCATTACAAAACACAGTATCACTATGCCGGGCGTTACGTGAAAAAAAGTAAAAGAAAAAAATGATGATGTGTTTGCCGGTGTGTAATAGTTTTGCTGAGGCGAGAGAAGTAATATGGCGATAGTGGTCAGACGCGAGTTGTTTAAAGAAAAGGCTGTGGCTCCAGCTTCTTCAGTTGATAAACGTTCGAGTTTCGACCAGCCGTTTCTTTATCCTTGTAACCTTTTTAATTCTCAATCCGGGTTGCCGTTATTTTGGACTTGTGTGAGAACCCGTCCTCGGTGGGAGAAGAAATTTGCCGATTGGCTTGCGGGTTCACGTATCCGGCATTTTCTTCCGGTTTATCAGAAAACAACAATATCATGCCGCAAGCGGCGTATAGCGCAAATCCCTTTATTTCCGGGCTATGTTTTTGTTGAGGGCAAGTGGACGAAGCGTGATTTTTCCAGTACGAACAGTGTGGCGCGCGTGATACGGCCCGATGATGGCGCGCAAGCCGCGCAACTGCATCAGGAGTTATGGAATGTGTGGCGCGGACTTGTCAGCGGCTTGTATGTTTCGCCGGTTGATTGTCTTGCGCAAGGTGAATTTTGCAGGATTATCAATGGGACCATGTCCGGGTGTGTCGGCCGTTTTGAACGGGCGGGGCGTAAGGGTTTTATTATTCTGCAGGTGGATATTCTTGGTAGCGGCGTGTCGGTGGAAGTTGACCATGACAACGTCGAAGTTATTGAGTGAAGTGTTTTCTTGTGTACGCTTAAAATATTACCAGATTGATGGTGGATTGATTAAAAATGCGTCACGAGTTGCCTGCGGTGTGTCTGGAAACAGGGAGATTCTCACCATCCACCTTCGCCAAGGCTACGGCGGACAGGCGAAGGACACGAAGGAAGAGAAGAAATGATACTGCAATTTGACGATTTGTCGCACAAGGTGATCAAGAGCGCGATAGAGGTTCACAAGAACCTTGGGCCGGGCTTGCTTGAATCGGCATGTGAACAATGTCTGGGGTACGAGCTTAACCAGAACGGCATATCGGTCAAATTGCAGGTTCCGCTTCCCGTAACATACAAGAATGTGCGTCTGGACTGTGGCTACCGGATAGATATGCTGATA
>JBFZFB010000162.1:0-20554 GCA_041306605.1 Lentisphaerota bacterium
CTCATCAAGACTGTCGCTATTGCAGGTGTATTGATTGGGATTGTTGTACTGTCTCTTTGGTTTGCGGAATGGCGTCTATACAGGGCAAAGAAGGGAGAGATCACAGCGAAGATCGAATCTATCGCCGAAACAAAGCTGGCGCAGGAGACAATACGTCTAATACGCGATAATGCCAAGATCACCGATCTTGCCAAAGCTCGCGATGCACTCTCCGCGAACATTCAATCCGGGGCACGATTGTCCATTATATATCCCGAAAAGGTAAACGACGTCGAGATGTACCATGAGTTCACGGCTTGGTGGTACGGGTCGAAGGACAGCGACAAAACCATTTCAGATGCTGGACTTCCGAAGTTCATCCCTTCCGCAGAAGAGCAAAAACAGTTCGAACAACTTGCGGCCGGAGAAATCGCTGAATTCACCGTCCCCAGTGGTGGCAACTTGAGAGCCTTCAGGCTGGTGAAGACTGCTGACGGGAAGATGATCCTCTTGATAGACACATCAAGGCGATCAGAATACTCACGAGGAAGCTTCTGAAACAACACCGATCGGTATAGGAGCCCCATCACGTCATTCGACATGACTGGTTCGACAGGACAGGTCCCTGGCCACGGCTCGACTGAGCTCGCCGAAGTCCGTACGTACAGATCGTGTATACGGCGGTTCCGCCTACGCTCTTTTACAACCTGTTATCACTTAAAAACGCTAAATTATTAGCAAAATAACGTAAAAATAATCTAAACTTTGTATTGCAAAGTGCTTTGCATTAATGGTATATTGTTTTCAGAAAGGGAGAGAAATGATTGCCAACCACATACATGATGCGCTGGCCCAAGTGAAAAAGCTTCGGGAGTTCATTCTTTCAAAGCGTTTTTTCATGGGTTATTCGGGTGTCGCAAAAATGCTTGGCGGAGTGGTTGCTCTGGCAGGTGCAGGCATCATGTCGCTTAAAGAATTTCCAGATTCTTTGCTGGTGCATTTGGCTGGATGGGGCGTGGTTCTGGCTGTGGCGCTGATCTTGAACTATGGCGCGTTTGCATGGTGGTTTCTTTTTAGCAGTCAAGCGAAGCGCGATACGGCAAAAGCTATGCCTGTGCTGGATGCCATCCCGGCGCTTGCGATTGGTGCAATATTCAGTCTGGCCTTTGTGTTGGGTAAACATTTCGAACTGCTTTTCGGAACTTGGATGTGTCTCTACGGCCTAGCCCATGTGTCGTACCGGCAGTCGCTTCCAATAGGCAATTACGTTGTGGGTGTTTTCTACATAATATGCGGATCCATCTGCATGTTGTTGCGGATGCCATTCATAAATCCCTGGCCGATGGGATTTGTTTTTTTCACGGGTGAATTGATAGGTGGAATCGTCTTGTACCGAAACAACCATGTACAGAGAGGAGAAAAGGTAAATGCAGAATCAGAATGATAGTCCATATGATGCGCTGGAGAGGATATTTCATGAACCGAACAGACTGGCAATAATGTCGGTGCTTTGTGCCGAGGATAAAGGCTTGAGTTTCAATGAACTTAAGGGCGAATGCAACCTGACGGACGGAAACCTGAACAGGCACCTGAAGGTTCTTGAAGATGCTGGTGTTGTGCGCATCGACAAGAAATTTGTGGATGCAAAGCCGCGCACAACTGTCCTGATCACCAGAAAAGGGCTGGACCGTTTTAACGAGTATCTATCTGCGCTGTCTGAAGTCCTAGAAAAGGCAAAGAAGGCTATTCCTGAAGACAGAAAGGTTTATGTTCCGGTTGGAAAGCTGGTGAGGGCGTGATAAGAGAATGATGAATTATAAGTAAAAAATTATGTCAGACAAACAGGTGCCGGGTGAAGTTACATAATACAGGAGTTATAGAGGTTGCAGAAAGGTTATCAAGAATGGAGGATTTTTTTATCAATAAGCTTTGCAACGCAAAGCTCTTTGCTGGAGAAATGGCATGAGTGAATATACAAACGAAGAAGGAGGAGAAAAGATGAACTCAAATGTATTGCCGCCGCCGTTGCCGCAACCTGGTTTTCTGAAGAGATGCGGGACTGTCGTAAGAATGATGACCATCTTTCTGCTGGTTATGCTACTGCTTATTCCGCTGGCAATGATCCGGTCTGTTCTTTCAGAACGGCTACAACGCCGAAATGAGGCCGTATCAGACATCACTGCCACATGGGGTGCCGAACAGATGATCAGCGGTCCTGTCCTGATTATTCCTTATCGCTGTCAGAGTAAGGTTTGGAAGGATCTAATAGTCAACGGACGGAAGGAAAAGGTTGAAGTGGTGGAGTCTCAAATCGCAAGGGCATATTTTCTTCCAGCCTGCTTGAAAATCAACGGTAAGCTCGATCCGAACATTCTACATAGAGGAATTTATGAGACGGTTGTTTACAGGGGCACTCTTTCCTTGTCCGGTAATTTCCTGAAACCTGCGTTTGATGAGTGGAAAGTAAAGGCAAAAGATATTATATGGGAGGATGCGGTCGTTTCTTTCATGATAACGGACCTGAGGGGAGCCAAGGAAGCACTTGTGTTAAAATGGGGAAGTAAGAGTTGTCCTTTGTTAATCGGATCAAAGATGGGGGAGTTTCCTTCGGGTATACATGCAAATCTAGGGGTGGACAGTTTTGAAACCGATTCAACCTCTTTTGAGTTGTCCCTTGTTTTAAACGGGTGCAGGAGCATTAATTTCGCCCCGGTTGGTTCTCAAACTGAAGTGAAACTAACTTCCGCCTGGGCCGATCCCAGTTTCCTGGGGGCATTTCTGCCCGTTGACAGAAAAGTGACACCCGAAGGTTTTGAAGCTACATGGCAGGTTTCATATTATGGTCGGAATTATCCACAGCAGTGGTCCAATCAGGAATCCTGCATGCCTTTTAATAATATGCAAGCATCGCTGTTTGGGGTAAGTTTGATTTCTATTGTTGATTCGTATCGTTATATCGAGCGGTCTGTAAAGTACGGCGTGCTTTTCATTGTCTTGGCGTTTACGACTTTCTTTTTATTTGAAATACTTTCCCGTTTAAAGATCCATCCATTTCAATACACGCTTGTTGGTATTGCTTTGTGCTTGTTCTATCTTGCGTTGCTGTCATTATCTGAAATCACCAGTTTTGGAAGTGCTTACGTCGTCGGCGCCATATCCTCAACGGCGATGGTTACATTCTATAGTGCCTATATTCTGAGAAGCCTAAAACGTGCCACGGTCATTGCCGGCGGGTTGTTGGGAATTTATGGGTTTCTCTACGTCGTACTGCGCCAGCAGGACTATTCATTACTATTCGGTACCGCTGGGTTGTTTATTGCTCTGACGATTGTGATGTATGTCACTCGTAATATTGACTGGTATAAAAGAGATGCACAGTAGGAGGTTTGCATGAAACGAAAATATGTTTCATTTTTTGGTGCTTTTCTTCTCGCAATTGGATTGCCCCTTTGCGGGGTTATGATTGCCGGCAAGCCGTTGAGCGACTACATTGAATTTCCGCCGCTTACAATGCACGTGCAGCATGCTGGTTTCATGTGGCCGGTGTTTATTGTCTTTGCGTCAATCATTCTTATCGTGGTTCTGCCGTTTTTCTTCCGGGTTATAGGTTCTCTTCGGAAAACATCCTCTACTCCATTACTTAGTTATTCAAAAACTTTCTTCCCTTGGTGGGGCTGGCTTGGGTTGATTGTCGGGATCGTTTTCTGGGTGTTAGCGTGGAAGAGGTTTGAATGGTTTGAACCGTTTCAGCGGTTTACATTCAGCCCGCTCTGGTTCTCGTATATTGTAGTGGTAAACGCATTGACTTACAGGCGGACAGGCCGCTGCATGCTGGTGAACCATACCGGATATTTTCTGCGACTGTTTCCTTTGAGCGCCGGTTTCTGGTGGTTCTTTGAGTACCTGAACCGCTTTGTGCAGAACTGGTATTATGAAGGTGTTGGCGGGTTATCGGCCATGCAATATTTTGTTTTTGCAACTCTGCCTTTCGCGACAGTGCTGCCGGCTGTCATGGGAACATATAAATTACTTCAGACGTTCACCCGATTCAGCGCTGGGCTTGAGAATACTATCCGTCTTGAAGTCAGGAGGCCGAAAATAACGGCCGCGGTGGTGCTGGTGATTTTCGGCGCTGGGCTTTCAGGGATAGGGGTCTGGCCGGATTATTTGTTCCCGCTACTGTGGCTCTCGCCTTTACTGATCATTACTTCCATACAGGCAATAAGAGGCAAGCCGACGATTTTTGCTTCGGTGAAAAGCGGCAACTGGCAGAAAATATTCCTGCTGGCGATGGCATCATTGATCTGCGGGATCTTCTGGGAAATGTGGAATTTCTACAGCCTTGCAAAGTGGCTTTATGCGGTGCCGTTCGTCGGCAGGTTTCATATTTTTGAAATGCCGATTCTGGGATATGCCGGCTACCTGCCGTTTGGCCTTGAATGCGCCGTGGTGTCAGCATTGGTTGATTCCGAGAATGGTGAATCGAATGAAAGGGGGATATAGTGTTTATAAAACTAATATCGCCGCGAATCAGAATTCCACATTTGTCGTTTGATGCATGGTCCAGAATGTTTTCAATCAAACAGCGGAGAATTACTATCAACTAACAAAGGAGTTTGATGACACCACGGAAAATGTTTGTCGTACAATTACTGTCAGGTGAATGATGTAAAATGGAGGTGTTTATGAATAATACAAAAGCTGGTACAACAGGTAATGAAACAGGAATCCGGGGTTTGATTCCCTATTGCAAACATATCAATTCTGTCGTGATTGTTATAATCGCGATTTATTTTTTCATTATCCCCGGGTTTCTTGTGCTGAATGAGGTCTTTCAGCCCGACATCCGTAAGCCCGGCGTGCCGACACTGGCGTGGCGAATGCACCATGAACTCTCGCCGAAGTTCGAGAAATGGGCAAGGGCCCGTATTGCGTCTGGAAAGGCAGCGCATCTTCAGCTGGCGGATGTGCCAAGCACGGAATGGCCGATGTTTGGATGCGTCTTCTACCTGATGGCGACAGAAAACCTTCAGAAAGAATGGGAAAAGGACCAGAGTCTTGCATCTGTAGCCCCTCGGGAATATGCGCGAGAAACTATTGATGCTGCTATAGACCTAGTGATGGACCCGATTCATCACACCTGGGTGAAGCAACACTGGGGCGAGAAATACATGCATCGCGAAAATGTCTTCTTCAGATCGCTCATCATCCGGGCGATAATAAGTCATGAAAAAATCATGCGAGACGGAAAATACCTTGATGTGCTGAAGGATCAGACACTGACGCTTGCCGAAGAACTCGATAAGTCAGAATATGGCGTACTCGATGATTATCCGGCCGAGTGTTACCCGATAGACGTCCTTGCCTCCATCGCTTGGATTAAGGAAGCAGGTCAATTGCTGGGAATTGATAATACCGCGTTTGTTAAAAGGGCCATTCGCGGGTTTGAAGGGCGTATGCTAGATGAAAGAGGGTTGCCGCGTTTTGTCATGGATTCGGCGACCGGCACATGTCTTCCGGAGTATTGCGGGGAAAGGTATCGTTGTTCGCGTGGCACTGGCAACTCATGGGTCCTGATTTTCACGCCGGACCTCTGGCCTGAGGCCAGTGCAAGATGGTATGCCGCGTACGAGAAATATTTCTGGCAGGACAAGTGGTGGGCAAAGGGATTCCGGGAGTTTCCAAAAGACCTGCCCGATCTTAATTACACCTTTGATGTTGATTCGGGTCCGATCATTGCGGGGTTCAGTCCTGCCGCAGATGCTTTCGGGGTGGCCGCAACCCGTGCTAATGGCCGGTTCGATCACGCGTTTTTGCTGACAGCGCAGGTTCTGGCGTCGTGCTGGCCCCTGCTGGACGGGACGATGCTGGGGCCCCGAATTCTGTCCAACCAAGCACATGCCCCGTATCTGGGCGAGGCGGCTATTTGCTATTTTCTTACCCAACAGCCAGTAGCAGGTGTTCCAGTGCAGACAGGCGGCAAGATTCCGATGTTTGTGTTCATTCTTGTTGGCTTGTATTACTGGGGAATAGGAAGTGCGATAATAGGTTCAACATGGTTTAACCTTCGGCGCTGGAAACGCGATAGAGAGTTCGCAATATTTCCCGCGGCACGTTTACAGGAGGGATTGTGGCTGGCTCTGTATCTTGTCGGATCCGGGTTTATCTATGCTGATCATATTAGCGCTGGAATGCTGGCCTTACTTTTAGCACAATTTGTACCCCGATATCGTTTTGCGAAGCAGAGGAATGGAAAGAATGTGCGAAAAAACAAACATGCTGGTTGAAGATGGCAAACCAACCTATTCAACAGCTTCCGGAACGGTGTTATCTATTATGAGGCAGATGGAGCTTCCTATTTTTTGGGATTGATATAATTTCCGCTTTCTGTTAGAAAGCATCTTGAATAACTGACAACGAATATCATTTTCCTGCCCCCTCTGGTACTTGTCAATTTTATCGGTCCATTTTTTATTCGGTATGGTCCGCCACGTTTAATATGAACTGCGGTAGTGATTTATGAAAAAAATAGGTTTGGCTTTGGGGGGAGGTGGAGTGCGGGGGCTGGCTCATATTCTCGTACTGGAATTACTGGATGAAATGGGCTGTAAACCAAGCATTATCTCCGGAACAAGCATGGGCGCGGTTATCGGAGCTCTCTACGCGTCCGGGCTGTCAGGCAAAACAATCAAAGAGCGCATCTTTCAGTACACAACCTGGAAAAAAGAAACGTGGCGCAACGTTCTCAAGAAGAGATCGGACTTTCTGGAGTGGGTGAAAAACCTGGATCTTGAATACGAACGCGGCGGAATACTCAAGGCGGATTTGTTTTTGAAGTTTCTGTTTGCTGAAATCGGCAAAGCCAATTTTGAAGATCTGTCCATCCCCATGATTATTATCGCCGCCGATTTCTGGGGAGCGGAGGAAGTGGTTTTTAAATCAGGCCGCCTTCTTCCCGCGATCAAGGCGAGCATGGCGGTTCCCGGCGTGTTTGCGCCTGTGTTAATTGCCGGTAAGGTGCTCGTGGACGGAGGCATTGTGAATCTGGTGCCGTACGATCACATCATGAACCGGTGCGATATATCGATTGCCGTAAACGCGGATAGAGACCGGACTCCGGGCAAGCGCCAAATACCGGGCATGCTGGAATCGGTTCTGGGCGCTTTTACAATCATGCAAACCGCGAATATGGCGGAACGTATGAAACGTCTACAGCCGGATATATATATACATATGAACATCCGCAGTGCGAGAATGCTGGATTTCGCCAAGATCGAGTCGGTATTTCGTCAGGCCGGGCCGGCGATTGAGGAATTGAGGAGCTTTATTATAAAAACAATTGTGTAACCATGAAAACGGAGCGCGCGCTGTACCGCGCCATCGGTGTCATGGTTCATTAACCTGTAAATGGTTCGACAAAAATTTGACGATATAGTACCATAACATTAATTAATTCAGCGTATCCCCGCAAATAACACCGGGATATGTCTGCAAAAAGGAGTGAATAAGTCAAATGAACGAAATTCCACGCAAGCGGCGTTTTAGAATGATCATACCGGCATTCCCGGCTTTTAATATCTATTCCCGAATTGCCCGGCAAACATCGGCATTGGGCCCACTCTGTGTCGCTACCGCTGTCAGCCGGATGCAGGGCTGGGAAGTTGAGGTTATTGACGAGAACAACTACCGCAAGTTCGGCCCGAAAGACAAGAACGGCAGGCCCGACCACACGACCCTGCAGTCCATTAGACATGCTGATGTAGTCGGCCTCTACGGCGGATTGAGCAGTACCATACCGAGACTTCATGAACTTGCCCGTTTATACAAACAAATGGGTGTCAGCGCCATTGCCGGCGGCCAGCATTTTGTGGGAGAAAATATCCGCGTCGCGCTTGAAAACGATGTGGATTTCATCGTTATCGGCGAAGGGGAATACACTGTCCGCGAATTGCTCACTGCTATTCAAAACGGAAGCGACCCGGTCAATGTTGCCGGCATCGCCTTTATGCGGAACGGCGCGGTGACTCAAAGCCCGGACCGTCCGCCTATTGACGACTTTGAGGAACTGCCTCTGCCCGATTTTGATCTCCTGCGTTATGCGAAACTTAAACTTTATCCGGTTGGCTGGATCCGCGGCTGTGGTATGAACTGTGAATTCTGCACAGTGAAAGGCAGGCCGCGCGCCGCATCGCCCGGCCGTGTTGTTGAGCAGATTGCTTCATTGCTGGAGGCGCATGGCGCAAGGCATTTCTTTATCGTGGACGACCTGTTCGGCCATAACCGGGCCGATACTCTGAAGCTCTGTGAAATGCTGACTTATTACCAGAACGCCGTGGGTGCAAGGCTGGACATCACGGTTCAGATAAGACTCGATCGCGGGCGGGATGAGGAATTATTGCGCGCCATGCGGAATGCCGGCGTTAATACTGTCTGCATTGGTTTCGAGTCGCCCATTGCCGAAGAATTGCTGGCCATGGATAAGAGAACCAAGCCGGAAGACATGATTGAGTTGACGCGGCTTTTTCACAAGGCCGGGTTTGTTGTGCATGGCATGTTCATTTTCGGATATCCGCTTCCGAACGGCATAACAATTAATATGGCGGTACATGACCGCATACAGCGTTTCAGAAAATTCATCCGCAAGACCCGGCTGGATACCATACAGGTATTACTGCCGGTTCCTCTTCCCGGCACCGCGCTGACCGAACGGCTTGCCGCTGACAACCGGATATTCCCCCGCAGTCATATCGGATGGGAATATTATGACGGCAACTTTCCATTATTCATGCCTGATGCGCCGCTGACGCCTGAGGACATGCAGTTGGCGATCCGGAAGATCATGGGGCGTTTCTACAAATTCAGACACATGTTCGCGATAGCGCGCAATGTGCTGATCTTTCCGGCCATGATGCTGTCATTATGGAATATCCGTTTCAGCTGGCGCAGGTGGCATCGCATCTGGCGCAATGATCTTCTTCGTTTTGGAGGATGGATTATTTTCCGGCAATGGATATCGCATTTCCGGCATGGCACATTTTCCGGGAAACTGGCGCGGGCTAAAGACAGCCTTGCAGGGCGGTCAGGGCCGGTTGTTACGGGAAAGTGAGGTTGGATAAAAATTCAACACCGGTGAAAGGTTCACGCTATGAAGTTGTTGCGTTTGGCCATCAGAACTCTGAAAACGGGTTATGTGCAGTTCCGGTTAATGTGCTGGAAAATCAACAGACTGTTCCGCAAGTCTGTCACGGTTTCCACCCGGCAGGGTGTGTTCACGGTTCGGCTGGGTGCAGAGGAAAGCATTGGCCGCTCTCTGTATTGCAAAAGAAAATACGAACTGGATTTCATGTTGCAAACAATGGCTTTACTGCGCGGGGAACATAAATGCCCGCCGAAGGGGGAAGGCGCCATCATAGATGTAGGCGCAAACATTGGTGTTACCTCAATAGGCATGCTTTATACGGGCGAATTGAAAAACGCGGTTGCCATTGAACCGGAGCCGCAAAATTTTTCTTTGCTCCAGCGCAATGTGAATACAAACAAACTAAACGACAAAATTATCTGTCTGCCTTATGCCGCTTCGCATCAGAAGGGCGAGCTTCAATTTGAATTAAGCAACACCAATTTCGGCGACCACAGGGTCCGGGCGATAACGCATGCCCCGGGCTCAGCCGAACAGTTCGGTGAATCGGAACGTCGTGTTATTACCGTAAAAGCCGACCAGCTTGATAACCTGTTGGCCGAACTGCCGGAATCTTTCACGCGCGACATCGCGGTTATCTGGGTTGATGTGCAGGGTCATGAAGGTTACGTTTTCATGGGCGCGGCAAAACTGCTGGCAAAAGGCATTCCCGTAGTATCTGAAATCTGGCCGTACGGTATTAAACGGGCGGGAATGACTCATGAACAATTTTACGGCATAGCAAGAAGCATCTGGTCAAATTACTGGGTATTGCGCAGGGGGACATTTGTCTGCTATCCGGTCAGCACTCTTGATGTTTTTTTTGACGAACTTGGCAACGCCGGCGGTCACCGGAATGTGATTTTTACAAAGTGAACATTCTTTAAATAAATGCGGGGTAAAACAAATTAATCTCTATATTGCTTGTGTTTTCTCAAAATTCATGCAATATGCAGGTTAACCAGGTAGTTACACTGTATTATTCACACACTTTTACTTATCTGCCGCTTGGACAGCGGTCTTGCATGGGTATACACGGGGAGATGATTCATTATGAAGTTCGATGCGTTTAAATTTCACCAACTGATTGCCGCCAATATAAAGAAGCTGGGCTTCGATGTCCCCACGCCGATCCAGCAGAAGACCATTCCGCTAATCCGGGAAGGGCGCGACCTGATCGGGCTTGCCCAGACCGGTACCGGCAAGACCGCGGCGTTTGTTCTGCCGCTTCTGGAAAAGCTCATGGAAGGACCAACCCGTAAGATTCGCGGCCTGATTGTTGCGCCGACGCGCGAACTTGCGCATCAGATTGAAACAGTTATTCACGATCTTGGCAAAAACCTGAACATCCAAAGCGTAGCCATCTACGGCGGCGTGAGCATGAACCCGCAGGTTAAGGCACTACGCTACGGTGTCGAAATAGTGGTGGCATGCCCCGGACGGCTTCTGGATCATATGACCCGCCACAACGTGAACCTGTCACACGTGGAATATCTGGTACTGGATGAAGCGGACCGGATGTTTGATATGGGATTCCTGCCTGATATCCGCCGTATTCTCGAAAAACTTCCGAAAAAGCGGCAGTCTCTTCTCTTTTCCGCCACAATGCCGGCTGAAATCCGCGAGATTGCTCACGAGATTCTTGTTAACCCTGCGACTGTGCAGATTGCCCACTCCACACCTGTGGCCTCCGTGGCACATGCAATCTATCCGGTCTCACAGCATCTCAAGACACCTCTTCTTCTCGCTCTGCTCCCGGAGATAGAACGGGAATCAGTTCTCGTGTTCACGCGCACAAAGCGCCGCGCGAAAAAAGTTTCCGACCAATTATCCGAGGCCGGTCATCCGTCCGCCTGTTTGCAGGGGAATCTTTCTCAGAACCAGCGTCGTGCCGCGATGGAAGGATTCCGCAGTGGCAAACACCGGATACTTGTTGCCACCGATATCGCGGCGCGTGGTATTGATGTGTCTACAATTTCACATGTTATAAATTATGACATGCCCGATACTGTTGATGCCTACACGCACCGTATCGGCCGGACCGGCCGTGCCGCGAAGACCGGCGACGCGTTCACATTTGTTTCGCCAGAAGACAACCACATGGTGCGCGCCATCGAACGCGTACTGCATACCACACTTGAACGCCGGCGTGTTGAAGGATTTAATTATGAAAAGTCTGCACCGCCGAAACAGGGCCGGCGCACCTCATCAGCTCCGTCACGCCCGTCTACGCCGCGTAAAGACCATCCGTTCAAGCGGTTTTATAATCAGCGATCAAAGCCAAAACGTTAGTCCGGATATTGCATGAAAATCAGCAATGATATAGGGTAAGTGGCGAATGCGCAGGATGTTTTGTGAAGAGGGCAGTAAGAAGCCAAGAATTTAAGAAGATGAAAAAAATCTATTGAGGCGGAAAGACGCCGCGCATCTGCCGCGTTCTAAACTGATGCAATATCCGGATTAGAGCGGTTTTTTACGCCATATCCGGTCAGGATGAGTGAGTTTCCTGATTCATTTCAAGCCGGACTTTAATGGTATCCAACAGCATTTCGTTGGTGACCGGCTTGCGTAATATGAAATGCCTGCGGCTGTTGGCAATTACCTTGTGTAGTTCATAAGACGGTTCATAACCCGCGCAGAAAACCACAGACGGCATTTCTCTGTTTTCCGTTTCGCACAGCTCTTCCAGTTTCCGAAACGCTGTTTCGCCATCCATTACCGGCATATGCAGATCCATAAGCAGAACTGTGTGATGTCCTGTTTTGAACGATTCTATGGCTTCCGCGCCGTTTGTCGCCACATCCACAACACAGCCCGGCAGGCTGGCAGATAAAATTTGTTTGAATATGCTTCGAATTCCCGGTTCGTCATCCACAATCAGCAGACGATTTTTCTCACATGGAACGAGCTGTTTTGCATGTTCGCAAGCGCGTTCCGCCTGTTCCCCTGTTTCCATAATATCCCCCTTAACCCCTTTTTCCTTAACAAAACAGGATGTTCCTGTTTTCAAAGCATTATCGCTTTACCCCAACAGCCACAGGCTCGGTTTTCAGCTCATTTAAAAACACGCAACCATTATCATTCGGTTACCTTGAACACCGTATCGCCAACACGAGCCATGTCGCCTATGCGAATACCAACAATTCCGCCTTTTTTCACTTTATCCACAAATTGATGCTCTATCTGCATCGAATCAATGGTTGTGGTAAGATTTGTCGTGTGCCCCTGAATATGAATGGTGTCACCCACGCAAAGCAGACCCTTTGTCACCTTGATTGCCGCCACGCCTATCTTACCGAAATAGTGCTCGATTACTCCTATTTCTGTTTCCGGCATACAGCCCTCCCGGTTAAAAACACATTTTATTTTAAATGTAATTAGCCGCAACGGAAACAAATAATATTCTTTCAGCCCCGATTTAGTCAAGTAGAAGATCTTATGCTTTTTCAAAAACCTGTTATTTCGCTTGATCTTAAAGGATTTTTTGCGGTCTTGCATCAATTCAATGTTGCTAATGCTCTCCATAGATGATAAACGAAAAGGTCTTCTCGTTTAATTTTTAAAAATGAATCTTCATTAATCAATATGGGAGGGAATAGTGAGCAAAGACATATCACTCGATGATCTAATTCTTACAGCAAATACAATCCGCGGCCTGTCAATGGACGGCGTTCAACAGGCGAACAGCGGACATCCCGGCATGCCTATGGGCATGGCCGATGTCGCCGCTGTGCTGTTTCTAAAACATCTTATACACTGCCCGACCGATCCGGCATGGACTAACAGGGACCGTTTTGTTCTGTCCGCCGGTCACGGCTCAGCGCTTTTGTACAGCGTTCTCCACCTCACGGGCTACGCCCTGCCGCTTTCCGAGCTCAAACGGTTCAGACAGCTGAACAGCCTTACACCCGGTCATCCGGAATATGCCCACACGCCGGGTGTGGAGACAACAACCGGCCCGCTCGGTCAGGGCTGTGGCAACGCGGTCGGCATGGCCCTGTCGGAAGCCATGCTGGCGGCGCGTTTTAATACAACTGATTTCCAACCGGTGGATCATCTAACATACGTTATGGCGGGTGACGGAGATCTCATGGAAGGTATCAGTCATGAAGCTTTCTCGCTGGCCGGTCATCTCGCGCTCAACAAGCTGATAGTTTTTTATGACAGCAACAACATAACAATCGAAGGTTCAACAAACCTCGCCTGCAGTGATAATGTTAAAAAACGTTTTCAGGGTTACAACTGGAACGTTCTTGAAATCGACGCGCATAATTTTGAACAGATAGACAAAGCCATAAGAAAGGCAAAGCGTGAAAAGAAAAAGCCGACATTAATCATCTGCAATTCTCACATCGGGCGCGGCAGTCCAAACAAGGAAGATTCCGCTTCCGCTCACGGCGAAGCGCTCGGCAAAGATGAAGTGAAAGCTACCAAGCGCAATCTCGGTTTGCCCGAAGATCAGGATTTCTATGTGCCGGAAAAGGTGCGCCAGTTGTTCGACGAACGCCTTGCCCAAATGAAGCGAAAAGCCTCGGCCTGGCAGAGAAATTTCAAGAAATACACTGAAACAAACCCGGAAAAAGCGGCCCTCTGGAAGGCTCATTTCGAAGATCAACTGCCGGCCGACTGGTCCAGCGTGCTCCCGGTTTTTGATGTCGCCAAGCCGATGGCTTCGCGCGCGGCATCAGGCAAGATCATACAGTCACTTGCTCAGGCTCTGCCTCAACTGGCAGGCGGCTCCGCCGATCTGGCGCCCAGCACAAAAACTCTCATCGCTAATACACCGTCAGTCGGGCCCGGCTCGTTTGCCGGACGCAATCTGCACTTCGGTATACGCGAACACGCGATGGGTGCCGTGCTGAACGGCATGGCCCTGCACGGCGGCTTGCGGTGCTTCGGCGCCACGTTCTTTGTCTTCGCGGATTATTTCAGACCTTCAATCCGCCTTGCCGCACTTATGAACCTTCCTGTCATTTATGTTCTTACGCATGACAGCTTTTATGTCGGCGAAGACGGTCCCACTCATGAACCGGTTGAGCACATAGCCAGTCTGCGCTGTATACCGAACGTCACAATAATCCGGCCGGCTGATCCGACAGAGACGGCTGCCGCGTGGGTGGCGGCTCTTAAAAATAAGACGGGGCCCACCGCGTTACTGCTGACGCGTCAGGATCTGGAAGTGATAGACCGCTCCAAGTTTCCGGCCGCGGCCAATGTTGAGAAAGGCGCGTACACTCTCTGGCAGAGCAGGGAAGGTGTGCCGGGTTTGATTCTTATCGGGTCCGGATCTGAAGTATCGCTTGCCATGAAAGCGGCGCAGGAGCTTGCCGCGGAAACAACGGTTCGTGTTGTCAGCATGCCTTCATGGGAACTGTTTGAAAAACAGCCGGAAGCTTACCGCCAAGAAGTGCTTCCGGCCGGCGTCAAAGTCAAGATAGCGGTTGAAGCCGGTATTGCGATGGGCTGGTCTAAATACACAGGCAATGCGGGCAACTGTGTCTGTATGAAGGGATTCGGCAAGTCTGCACCTTACAAAGAACTGCAGAAACTCTTTGGTTTTACGGTGGAAAACGTTGTTTCTGTTGCTCGCGGTATACTTCGCGCGCAAAACTGAGTTTTACCATGGAACGATTTATTATTAACGGCGGAAAGCGCATTTCCGGCCGGCATACTGTGCCGGGCAACAAGAACGCGGCCCTGCCAATGCTTGCGGCCGCCATTCTTACGGATGAACCGCTTACTCTTCACAATGTGCCGTTAATAGAAGATGTTTATACCATGCTCGATATTCTCACCGGGCTGGGTGTGGATGTATCTTTGCGCGGTCATACGGTAACACTGCACGCGCGGGAAATCCGCAAAACAAAACTCGACCCGGTCCTGTGCCGCAAGGTGCGGTCCTCAATTCTATTCGCCGGCCCGCTGGCCGCGCGAACCGGCAAGGCAACGCTCGCCCCGCCCGGCGGAGACGTGATCGGCCGCCGCCGTCTGGACACGCACTTTGAAGGACTCCGCAAACTGGGAATCAGTTTAAAAGCTGATGGTTATTATGTCTTCAATAGACGCTTTCTGCGCGGCGCCAAAATTCTACTTGATGAAGCAAGCGTCACCGCCACGGAAAATATTCTCATGGCTGCGGTGCTTGCCAAAGGCGAAACCACCATCTTCAACGCGGCCTGCGAGCCGCATGTACAGCATCTTGCCCGCATGCTCAACCGGATGGGCGCGGAAATTTCCGGAATAGGAACCAACTACCTGCGCGTGCAAGGTGTAGATTCCCTGCACGGCGCAACATATCATGTGCCCGGTGATTATATTGACGCGGTCTGCTTCGCCGCCGCCGCCGCTCTAACCGGAGGCCGCCTTGAAATTGCCGGCTCGCCGGTGGACCAGCTTGATGTCATCGCGGGTCCATTCCAAAAACTCGGACTGACATGGAACATCAAGGGTGATTTAATTCAGGTGCCGGCCCGTCAATCACTTTGCGTTCAGGATGATTTCGGCAACGCCATACCGAAGATAGAAGACGGTATATGGCCTAACTTTCCGTCGGACCTCATGAGCATCGGCATTGTGCTGGCAACTCAGTCGCGCGGCACCATAATGTTTTTTGAAAAGCTTTTTGAAAGCCGCCTGTATTTTGCCGATAAACTTATGACCATGGGCGCCCGCATAATCCAATGTGATCCGCACCGTCTTGTAGTGTCGGGTTCCTCGCCCCTGCAGGGAACACACATGTCCAGTCCTGATATCCGTGCCGGTATGGCATTGCTTCTCGCGGCATTGTGCGCGCGCGGAGAAAGCATCATTGATAACGCTGAAAGCATTGACCGGGGCTACGAACACATTGACCGCGAATTGCGCCGGCTTGGCGCGGATATTCGCCGTGTAAAAAAATAAATCCCCGCATGATTATTAATCACACGGGGATTTACATGTATATTCTTCGTTATTCAGCCGGCGGAGCTACGGGAGCTTTTTCTTCCTTTGATCCCTGATCCTCACTGCCTTCCGTCTTCTGTTTGCGATGTTTGCGTTCCTGTCCCTGCTTATCACCGCGTTCCTGACGACTTTGTTTCATTTCCTCCAGTTTCTGGAGTTGTTCCGTTGTGAGAGTTTCCTTCAGAAGAAGAATACCTTCCATACGGAGACATGCCATCTGGGTTCTAATATCGCCGGCTTTCTTGACGGCCGATATCAAAGCTTTCCTGTCCGGCTTGGTTTCCGTCAGAAGCTTTGCCTGCTCAAGAGAAGCGCGTTCCATATTGGCGCGCAGATCTATTTCCTGTTCCTTCTGCGCCATGACTCCATCGCGCAGTGTTTTCACCTGATCTTCGGTGAGAGCCAGTTTTTCGATCATTTTGGGATTATTAATAATCCGCTCCACCATCGCCTCGCGCATTTCTCCTCTTTCCTCGCCACCCCTCATCATGCCGTGCTTTTCGCCCTGCATCATGCCCATGCCTTTGCGCTGAGCGTTTCCTTCTTCTCCCGGTGTCGTCGGGCATGCCGGCGTTGGCTGTTGTCCGAACGCGACTGCCGCCCCAACCAGTAGAACTCCTGCTGTAACGATGTGCTGTCTGATCATAACTCCTCCTCCTTGTTAATTGTTGTTACACCGTTTACAAAACCTACATAGACAACGGTATAGCGCGGCTGTTTATTGTCTTTAAAAAAATTGGCTATTTTTTGCCCGTTTTACAGGCTTTTTCGCATATTATATTTCGAATCTTTTCTCGCACGGAGCCAGGTAGCGCCATCCGGTGGATGTAACTTCCACTGTGTCTTCCACGCGCACGCCGCCTATTTCCGGATAATAAAGGCCCGGCTCAATTGTAATAATATGACCTTTGCGGAGTCTTGTTGTGCTTTCTTTTCTAACTCCGGGTGCTTCGTGAATTGCCAGGCCCACTCCATGCCCGGTGCCATGAAAGAAACCCTCCGGTCTTCCGTTGATTTGGCGGGTCACAAAACCGTGTTTTTCTATTTCATCCACAACTGCCTGATGAATACGGGAACATTTTGCTCCCGGTTTGACCATGCTAAGCGCTATGCTGTGCGCTAATCTTACTGTGTTATACATTTCTCTGATAGCCGGTGATGCTTTGCCGCGCACAACTGTGCGGGTTATGTCGCCCCAGTATCCGTGTTGCAGGTGACGTGGAAAAATATCCAGCACTATCGGCTGGTTCGCGCGCAGAGGGCCATAACCCCGTTCATGCGGTTCCGCAGCTTGAATGCCGCAGGACGCGATAATACCGTCACCGCCGCAGTTGTGTTCCAAAAATATTTTTCCAATCAGGCTGTGTATCATTTCCGAGGTAAGCACTTTTTTCTGATAGCGCAGTAATCCGTCATGTCCTATTACTGAACCTGCTATTACGGCTATAGCGGACCGCATTGCTATCACTGCTGTCTGCTGTGATTCGCGTATCATTTTTATTTCGCTGTTTTTTTTGATTTCCCGCTCTGGAAACAGCGGACCGGTTGCCAGTTGTAAACGAATGCCTGCTTTTTGCAGCATAAGCGCCGCGTCGTATGTAAATCCGGGACAAATCTGCACACTTTTTATACGTTCTCTGTTCAGCAATCTTACCACCGGATGTCTGTTTTTTCCTTTATTTCCAAGCATTTCCGGTGTTAGAACTTCCGCGTTTTTCACACATTGCACAGCGCGTCCGAATTCAAGCTGTGGCACCATCAGAAAACATTTTTTGCCTTTGCACAACAATACAAGCTCGCCAAGGGCCAAAAACCCCGTTTTATACCTGATGTCTGTTTGCGCCGTCGCGCCCATAAGAAGAATTGCTGTTGTCATATGTCTTTTTGTAAGCCTTTTTTAAAAAATATTCACTTTTATTCACATTCACTCGAATAATTTTTCATGTTTATCATAATTACTCTTTTTTCCACAAACTCTTTCTCAAAATTGTTCGTTGGCTCCGTATTTTTTCACCTGCTGATATCCTGTTAATAACCTGTGAATATGTTTATATCTTTTTTCCTTGTCTTTAAGCGCGTTATATTGTGGACTGTACCCGCCATGTTGATATGGCTCCGTTGATTAATTAAGGAGAGTTTCTTTTGAGTAGTCCCCGCGTAAATGATATTTGGAGCAAGGTATGTAAACATCTGGAGAAACTTCTCCATCCCGATGTCTACTCCCGCTGGATCGCCGTCATTCAACCCAAAGACATGACAGACGAGACTATCACCTTGAGCGTAGACAATGATTTCTATCAGACATGGCTCGAAGAGAATTACCTCAGCCTCATTCAGGACGCGCTCTCTGCCATTCACGACTCGCCATTGAAAATTATTTTCACTGTCACGCCGCAGGGTTCTCAGCCGGTGCCGGCCGAACCGCCCCCGAAGACTCTCCGCGAACGTTTCGTACAACGCTCTCTCGCGAAGCCTGTTCTTAATCCCAAGTTTGTTTTTGAAGAATTCATCGTCGGCCCGTCAAACAGTTTTGCCCATGCGGCGTCGCTGGCGGTGGCGCAAGCTCCGGCACGCGCTTACAACCCGCTGTTTATTTACGGGGGAGTAGGGCTTGGAAAAACCCACCTCATGCAGGCCATCGGCCATCACGTGCTATCATCCTCACGCGCGTCCGTCTGTTATCTTTCATCCGAAAGTCTTCTCAATGAATATATAGAAGCGCTAACCAAGCGGAATCTTGTTCAGTTCAGAAAAAAATACCGGACCACGGATCTTCTGCTGATCGACGACATACATTTTCTTGCCGGCAAGAATCAGCTTCAGGAAGAATTTTTTCATACCTTCAACGCCCTGTTCGACGCGCACAAACAAATCGTGATGACCAGCGATCGGCCGGCTAACGAGATCGCCGGGCTCGAACAGAGACTTGTCTCACGTTTTGAGTGGGGTCTTGTTACAGAGCTGGAACAGCCTGATCTGGAAACCCGTATAGCCATTCTCCGGCATAAGCAGGAGCAGATGAAAATTTCTGTGCCGAACGATGTGGTGCTGTTCGTGGCGGAGAATGTCCGTTCGAACATCCGGCGGCTTGAAGGCGCGCTGATCCGCATTGTGTCATACGCTTCGCTGACAGGCCAGCCGCCGACGGTTGATTCTGTCCGGCATTTACTGCGTGATACGCTTGAAAAGGAAGAAAAGACCGATCTTTCCTTTGGAACCATTCAAAAAGCTGTGGCCAACTATTATGATGTCCGTTTGGCTGATATGACCAGTAAGCGGCGGTTTCGCGGAGTTGCCATGCCCCGCCAGATAGCTATGTATCTCTGCCGGCATCTTACCCGGGCTTCTCTTCCTGATATCGCGGGCGCCTTCTGTAAAACGCATGCGACAGTTCTGCATGCTTTTAAGTCCATAGACAGCCGTTTGCAGGTGGAACCGGACCTCAAGAGGGATATTAACCAGATATCCGAGAAACTAGGCGTGGAATCCCTGTAAATTGGCTGTTAATAAGTGTCTGCTTGTGATAACTGGAGGGTTACTAACAGGTTACATTACGGGAAAGTTACACCTTATATAAGAAGGATTTGACTGTTAGTGTTTATAAAATTAGATATTATCAACGTTATAAATGACTATAATAGTGATAATATTTTTTAATTAAAGAATATATATATTAAATACTGCCTGTTGGCATCGGAGATAGATAATGAAATTACAAGTAACTAAAAGCGCTCTTCTCAATGGATTGCAGACTGTGCACAACATTGTTGGAACAAGAAGTACACTGCCTATCCTGTACAATGTTCTTATAAACGCCAGTAAGAAAGAAGTGTACCTTACAACAACAGACCTTGATATCAGCATCAAGTGTCAGATCGAAGCAACTGTAACAAAAACAGGATCCACAACTCTGCCGGTACGACGGCTGGCGGGCATTGTGAGAGAACTGCCTGAGACTTCGATAGAATTGGAAACAGACGACAAACATGTAACCACGCTGGTCTGTGATTCATCACATTACAAAATAATTGGAATCACAGATGAAGAATTCCCGCCATCTGCAAAACCGGAAGGGAAATATTCCTATCGTCTTGATCAAGGCGTTTTTAAAGAAATGATGCGCAAGGTAAGCTACGCGGTATCGGTGGATGAAACACGTTATGTATTGAACGGCGTGTATATGAGTTTCAAAGGAGGCAAGCTGATCATGGTTGCGACGGATGGGCGCAGGCTGGCTCTTGTTGAACACGAAATGGATTTTCCAAAGGAGGCGGAAATAGACATGATTTTGCCGGCAAAGACCGTTGCGGAATTACTCAGGAGCGTGGGGGATGAAGGCGAACTGCATATTCATATCAAGGAAAACAACGCGATGTTTGAATTCCGCAACATAATGGTGACATCAAAGCTCATAGAAGGCACGTATCCCAATTACAAACAGGTAATTCCTTCTCA
>JBFZFB010000163.1:0-5787 GCA_041306605.1 Lentisphaerota bacterium
GACAAAACTTGAGCCGTCATCTCTTTCACTGTTGACTTGCCGGCACTCCCTGTAATGGCAATTATAGTGGGATTTATCTTCTTGCGGTAAGCACATGCAATATCGAGCAACGCTTTTCCAGTATCATTCACCAGCAATAACGCATCACGATCTGCCCGCAAGCCCTTATTTTTTGCGGCACGTACATATGAGGCCGCCACTACAACACCACTGGCACCCTTCTCAAAAGCCGTTTCCACGAAATCATGCCCGTCAAACCGCTCACCTTTAAGAGCAAAATATAAATTACCTCTTTTCATGGTGCGGGTATCTTTCGTCACACCATTAATAGAGTTCGGCTCACCAGACAACCATTCACCGCCACTCCATTTCGCCAAATCTGCTGGTAAAAATTCTGGCATCCTCCCAACCTCCACATTCTTAAAAGACTTTTACAAACACTGCATTTCTTTAAGAATACTTCTTGCCACCTGTCTGTCATCAAAAGGTATTATTGTGTTGGCCAGCTCCTGCGACATTTCATGGCCCTTACCGGCAATAAGAACTATGTCTCCTTTTTCAGCCATTGCCAGGCCGCGTCTGATTGCTTGAGCCCTGTCTTCCATCACCTCGAAATGAGCCGATTGATCAAAGCCGGAACATATCTGATCAATAATTGCTGCCGGATTTTCTTTGCGCGGATTGTCAGATGTTACAACAACATAATCAGCCATTTTACCCGCCACGCGCCCCATTATGGGCCGTTTCGTGGAATCCCTGTTACCGCCACAACCGAATATCACTATCAAACGATTAACCGTTATTTCTCTCAAGGTTTCCAACACACGTTGAAGAGCATCATCTGTATGCGCATAGTCAACAAATACCTGAAAACCCTTTCTGGCTTTTATTTCCTCTAAACGCCCTGGTACCACCGTGAATTTAGACAAGGATTCAACAATTAAATCAAGTTTAACGCCAAGCGAACCACATATGGCAATTGCCGCCAAAGCGTTACTAACATTAAAACGCCCCAGTATTTCCATTTTAATCCGAGCATCACCCCAGGGACTATGCAGATAAAAATTACTGCCCGCCGGACTCAATTCAACGTTTTCGGCCCTCACATCCGCACCAGTGTTCAGTCCATATTTAAACACTTCAGCATGCCCGGCACTCAATTCTGCCAGTCGCCCGCCTTGAGGATCATCCATATTAATTACCGCCACAGATTTTTTACCGCCCGTGCCAAGATTCCTGAACAATAAAGATTTGGCTGCAAAATATGATTCTGCGGTCTTATGATAATCTAAATGATCTCTGGTCAAATTAGTAAAAACAGCAACATCAAATTCAACCCCTTCCACTCTGCCCTGATCCAGTGCATGAGAAGACACTTCCATTACCGCGCTACGACATCCCGCATTGACCATCTGCACCAACAATAGTTGAAGATCCGAAGCATCAGGCGTCGTTTGACTCGAAGGTATAACACGTGTTCCTATCCGGCACTCTACCGTACCGATCAACCCGGGAACTCTTCCATCAGCATCAAGAATATCCCTTGTCATATACGAAACCGTTGTCTTGCCGTTGGTGCCGGTAATACCTATCATTTGCAATTTATTTGAAGGCATGCCATTAAACACACATGCCATACGGGCAAGTGCACGCCTCGCGTTTGATACACGAATATGACATATATCATTCTTCAGCCGCTCATCATTCTCCGACACTATTGCAACGGCGCCCCTGTCAATTGCATCATTAACAAAAAACTTACCATCTGTCTTATGCCCCGGAACCGCAACAAATACATATCCGTTTTTAACCCGGCGGGAATCACAGGTCACACCCATAACATCCCTGTCATTGCGCCCGTTAATGGAAACATGCTCTATTTCCTTAATTAATGTTTCTACTTTCACAAAATCACCTTTTTCTACTTCTTTGCAATTCTTTCACTGTCAGGTAAAATATCAAGGTATCTCACCGTAAGCCCCGCTATCTTGCTGAATACCGGCGCAGCCACCATCCCGCCGGTATGATACGGCTGAGGCTCGTCAACTCCCACAACCACCGCTATCTCCGGATTATCTGCAGGCAGATAACCGACAAATGAAGCGACATAAGCAGTAGAAGAATATTGCCCATCAATAACCTTTTGAGCCGTGCCGGTCTTGCCAGCCACTTCATAACCGTCAACCCGAGCCCCTTTACCTGTTCCACCATCCTCAGTAACACTTTTCAGTAAATTTCTCATTATCGCCGCCGTTTCGCCGGAAATAGGCCGCCCCAAAACCTCTGGTTGCGTTCTGACCAAAGCATCCTTGTCCCTTGAAACAGCACTGACAACATATGGTCTCATCATAAACCCGTCATTCGCTATCGAGGACACTATCATCAACATCTGCAATGCGGTAACAGCCACACCCTGCCCAATCGCTATACGCGTTGAACTGATACTCGACCATTCAGACAACGGCCGGAGAATCCCCCCCTCCTCTCCGGGCAAATCCACCCCCGTTTTAGAGCCAACCCCAAAAGCCCGGGCATAGTCATACAACATCCTGTCTCCCATCATAAGCGCCACTTTAGCTGTTCCAATATTGCTTGATTTTTTGATCACATCCGCAACATTCAGATCACCATAAGGATGATAATCTCTAAGTATCTTTCCCTTATACATCCACGCCCCGTTCTCACAATTCACAACCACTTCAGGCGTCACAACTTTTTCATTAATCGCCGCGGATATCGTAACCATCTTAAATGTAGACCCTGGCTCATAAACAATCCCTATGGCCCTATTCAACAACACGTTTTCATCAGCATTTTTAAATTCATTCAGATCAAAAGCCGGCCTGCTTCCCATAGCCATAATTCTCCCTGTCTTTACATGACCAACTATAGCCCAAGCCGCCTTCGCATTATGCTCAACCATCACCTCATCCAGCGTCTTTTCAACAATGTACTGTATGTTTTGATCCAAATTTAAGATAACATCAGCACCATTAACCGAAGGTAGATACCTTTCTCGTTGCGTATACAATTCCTGCTTTAGCGCATTTTTCTGACTTTCAAGAAAACCCGGACATCCTTTTAAGTACCGGTCCAGCTCCTGCTCCACCCCGCTACTGCCAGATCCTTCATTATTAACAAACCCAAGAACATGACACATAAATGACTTTTGCGGATAAAAACGCATCATTGCATCTTCAAGAAACACTCCCGATAGTTTTCCGGTAACAACATTTTCAGCTTCTTCATTGGGAACAAACCGCTTCAAGGCAACATATCGCCGGTCTGACTGCCTCAAACGGACAGCAACCTCATCAGCTGAAATTTTCAGCTTTTCAGAAAGCATCATTGCCACATCAGAGGCCGCGTTACTTCTGGCAACAATTTTAGGATCAGCGCAAACATTCTTTACCGGAAGATCCATTGCCAGCACATTTTGATCGCCATGACAGTCGTATATATTGCCACGTCTTACATCCAGAGTTTTTTCACAACGTCTGCTTAACTCAACGTTCTCCCGGTCCTTATCACTCACACCCAGATGCAAAAAGGCCAGGCGTAAGCCCAGCCCTATCATCGCCAGCATCAACAGAACTGCGCTGACAATAAATTTGTATTTTGGCTCATTTGCCTTCATCTGCCATCGCCCTCTCCAGCTTGGCAAACTGCAGAACGGCCCCGCCCCCCTCTGTCATTTGCTCATCAACAACATCCGAATCCTTCAACCATACAACCTGATCTGTTTTCGGCACATGCATTATCAACCCATGTGCAATCAAAGCACTTTCAATATTAAGGGGCGATTTCATCCTGACCCATTTGCTTTTTTCACGATAATACCCCTCATCTGCCGCCTGCTTCTCCTTCTCCAAAGCCACAATCCTGGCACCTAAAGACTCATACCGACAACCCAACCAAACATACGCAAGAGCAAGCGTCGCCACCAAAACCACCACACCCGCATACGGAACAGGAAATACAAAAGCATTTGATTGCCGCTTTTTTTTATTCTTTCTCATCTTATTTCTAATTCCCAAAATTACTTTAAATTACACCTGCCTCAAAAATATTCAGACCTTGGCCACTACCCGCAATTTCGCCGACCTGCTCCGTGGATTTAACAACTCTTCCTCCCTCGATGCCGTAACCGGTTTTTTATTAACAAGCGATACAACCGGTTCTTCCACATCCAACCTGCGACCGCCCTGCTCCAATGAAACCCAACGTCCCGAATGACGAACAAAAAAGGACTTAACAAGCCTGTCTTCCAAACTGTGAAAAGAAATCACCGCCATCCGCCCGCCTGACTTCAACATGCCCAACCCAGCTTCCAACCCGTCTTTCAAACACCTTAACTCTTCATTAACCGCCATCCTAACCGCTTGAAACGTACGCGTAGCCGCATGCCGGCCATCATGCCTAACGCCAATTGCACGTTCAACAATCCGCACCAAATCCAGTGTTGTGTCAATCGACATCTTTTTCCTCTGCTCAACTATAAACCGAGCAATCCTCCTTGCATGCCGCTCTTCACCAAAATCACGCAAAATCACAGCCAATTCATCCTCAGGCAATTTATTTACAATATCCCGGGCATTTTCCCCGTCAGAACAATCCATTCTCATGTCTAACGGACCATCCTTCATGAAGCTGAACCCACGATCAGAATTCTCCAACTGCTCAGAAGAAACTCCTAAATCCAGAATGACTCCATCTACTTCCTTAATACCTCTTTTACCGGCTATTGTTTTCATGTCCGCGTAATTTCCATGTTCAAGATAAATTTGCCCGCGCCACGAACTCAACCTTCTACCAGCTCTCTCTATCGCGTCTTTATCACGGTCTATCCCTAAAACTATTCCCGATGAACCAATCTTCTCCAGCAAAGCCTCGACATCCCCCCCACTGCCAACCGTACCATCAAGGTATGTTCCGCCTTCTTTCACCTCCAACAAATCCACTAACTCTCGCACCAAAACAGAATGATGGATTATAAATCCACCTTCAGACTCTTCTTCAAATTCGCTTACATGCATGAATTTAAAATCATTTTAGAAATCAACGTAGCGACCAGCCTCCGCCAATCCCTTTTGATCTATTTCACCCGTTACAGACATATTACCCGGACTCCATATCTCAAATCTGTCAAGCGCACCTATTAAAACCACTTGATCAACCAACCCCGCAAAATTCAACAACTTGTCTTTTATGCGGATCCTTCCCTGAGAATCCCACGACACAAGGTCTGATGCTGAACCAAGCACTCTTGCGAACTGCATTGCTTTCTTATCAGCCATTGAGTGACGGCGAATTTTATCCAACTTGCTTCGCATCTCTCCTGCCGGAAATACGTTCAGACACATCTGATCAAAATCAGGAAGAACAAAGAGACTCTTTGGGGAACCAACTTGTGCACGCCATACAGATGGGATCGTCAGTCTTTTTTTGGGATCCAAAGAATGACGAAACTCTCCGACAAACATCCCCACGCCGGCAACTTCCTGCTCTAATATTTCACCACCATTGTCCATTGCTTGACCTTTCTTGACATAATTCACCACATTCACCCACCAATGTCAACTTTTTTTTCAAAAAAATTAGTTTTTTTTGAATAAATATGGAAAAAACACGCTAAACGGAAAAAGGTCCTTTCGAGCCCACCCTACATAGAGCCTGTCCCACCGTCGGTAACACATTGAAGATCAGCGAGTTACTATGGAAGAAATTCGGGCATAAGGAGCCGATTTGGCTCCAAAGCCCGAAATAAGTGTGTTATAATTCCTGAAA
>JBFZFB010000164.1:0-2678 GCA_041306605.1 Lentisphaerota bacterium
AGGTAAATCTACCAAACAAAGCCAAAAACAGTCAAGCAAACAGGGGCAACGATAAAATATTGTCAATGACAACAATGGGTGCAGGACAAGAAAGTTGAGAAAGTTTTAAAAAAGCACTTGTGTATTATTTTTATTTTAGACAGACATAAGCCCTATCTTCAGGACGCCAAATTATTACAAATACCTTCCCCAGTAAGGATCCAATGTCGATATTATCACCTTGTTTATATATTCAATATCATTTGGCGCCAACTCCGAATTATAACCTCCTATTATTCCAGTGCGAACCTTTCGTCCTCGTTTATCTGATGACAACTCCAGACCATACCAGTCAAATGCTGGATCATCTTCTAATAGCTTCATGTTCTCAAGACTTCCAAACTGAACTGCCGTCGCTATCACATCATCAGGCACATGCAATCTGATAAACCGGAATACGGACCGAAGCGTATCTTCCGGCGAGCGCCTCATGTCTTCGAAAAACAAGGGTAAGAAAGACCGGAATTTAGAGCGGTGCCTTGCCCAAGCATTCATAAACCTTACACAAGCCATAACACCATGCATCCCTCGCGGATCCTTTTCATCATAGTCTTCAGAACGACTCCGCACGAATTCTCCTATAGAACCTTCAAATCGGTTATAATGAAATTTTTCATGATAATAGTGACTTACAACCACATCACGAGGGTCCCTAACAGTTAGAAACACGCGATGCCGTCGGTAGTATTGCAAAGGAAACGCTAGCCCTTGGCAGATGCGAACACGATCCTCACCATGTGAAAAGTGCACCCGCGGCAACAGCTTGCTGCAGCCACTACGTCGATATTCCATCCATATCTCACGATTTTTCAATATATCCAGCACCGGAACTCCTGTAAGCTCCGAGTATACCTTGGACACCATTACCTCTAACCAAGTTCGCCCCGATTTTGGATAAGAGATGCCAAATGCAATTACCGGTCGGCATCGCAAACGATCATAAAAATCCCGCAACAACACGCCCACCTGACATCGCTGCTGGCTTTCTTTAGAAGACAACATACTCACCACTTCGCCCTCACACATACTGATGAATTCGCCACCAACTCCTCGCGGGAGAAACTAGGCTTTCCGAAAGGTAAATATTCCTTGCGTATCACAACATCCTTACTGCATGGCGCATTCTTTTCTATTTACTTACAGACCTTAATTATTACCAAAAAGAATTACTAATTCAAGTGTTTTTCATCATCGTTTGACAGCCCCTCTTTTATCCTTTTCCGACATAACGGGAGTTTTCACCGGCCATTTAATGCCTATCCGCAGATCATCCCACTTGCATATCCGCTCACCACCCGGATTGTAATATTCCGACATCTTATAGTGAAAAACACACATGTCACTCAATACCAAATATCCATTGCCGAACCTCGGCGGCAATAACACCTGCAAACCAGTTTCAGGATTTAAACTGAAAGATTCCCATTTTAAATATGTCTTCGACTCTTCCCGCAAATCAACGGCTACATGGTAAATATTTCCATGCAGACACTGCACCAGCTTCCACGTCTTGTCATCATAATGAATACCACGCAGAACATTTTTAGACGACGTTGAAATAGAGTCACGCACAAACTTAACCTCAGCACCGTTTTCCATCATGAATTTGTCATTAAACGTCTCTACAAACGTACCCCTGTGATCCCGATGTATTTCAGGATATATCAGCGTAAGCCCCAAATCTTTACTCTTCTCTATCCTCATAACCAACACCTTTCTTTAAATATAAAGATATTTACCACCCAGCCTGCAACGCTGTAGCACTGCGGGCAGGCAGAGTACACGGAGAAAAGAATGTTTTTGACCCTTGAGTACTCCGGGTCTAACGACAGGATAGACAGGATGGACGGGATAAATCAAGAACTGGATCCGTAAAATCTCAGCGGGATTAAATAATCCCGCTGAGATTTTACGCCCATCTTTGATCTTTGTTAATCCTGTTATCATGTCAAAAAAGTCTCTCTTTGTATATATCCCCTTCCCAATCAGAAACACCGTTTGTGAAATCTGGAACGAAAACCCTCGGGTACTCCGGGTCTGGGGACTATCGTTTTGTTTCAGATTTCATAAACCATCTCTTCTTATCCCATCCTGTCTTTATCCTGTCATCACGTCATTCGACATGACAAGTCCTGTCTAAAAACCCTCCCTCTCTTCTCCTTTTCTCATCCGCCATTCCCGCCCCAGTCAAAGAAAATTTACCACCCAGCCTGCAACGCTGTAGCACTGCGGGCAGGCAGAGTACACGGAGACACAGAAAAAGAATGTTTTTGACAGGATTACAGGATAAACAAGATTTGTTTTTCAGTTAGTCAACTGCCTTACCTTTCTTTTTACATCCACCTTCGTTTCTCCAAAATTAACCAGCAGTCCCGTCGATATACCCGTGGCAACAAGGTAGTTGACTAACTGTATCTCATGCGCTTTGACAAGATTCTGTACAGACTTTATTTCAACAATCACCTTGTCTTCCACAACGACATCGGCCACAAAATCACCCACAACCTCTCCTTTATACCTCACAGCTATCGATTTCTGTGACTCCACTTTAAGCCCTGCCTCACGTAGCTCCATTAGTAAACATTTCTCGTATACTGATTCCAGAAAGCCAAAACCCATAGTGTTGTATACCGTGTAGG
>JBFZFB010000165.1:0-3516 GCA_041306605.1 Lentisphaerota bacterium
CCTACACGGTATACAACACTATGGGTTTTGGCTTTCTGGAATCAGTATACGAGAAATGTTTACTAATGGAGCTACGTGAGGCAGGGCTTAAAGTGGAGTCACAGAAATCGATAGCTGTGAGATATAAAGGAGAGGTTGTGGGTGATTTTGTGGCCGATGTCGTTGTGGAAGGCAAGGTGATTGTTGAAATAAAGTCTGTACAGAATCTTGTCAAAGCGCATGAGATACAGTTAGTCAACTACCTTGTTGCCACGGGTATATCGACGGGACTGCTGGTTAATTTTGGCGAAACGAAGGTGGATGTGAAAAGAAAGGTAAGGCAGTTGACTAACTGAAAAACAAATCTTGTTTATCCTGTTAATCCTGTCAAAAACATTCTTTTTCCGTGTCTCTGTGTACTCCGTGGTAAGTTTTCTTTGACTGGGGCGGACGGGAAGAGGGAAGATATGAGATGGTATAATTTATTTGCGGTTGATGTGCGCGAAAAGGCCAAGTGGGTTTATGGTTCCGCGTCGCGCCGTAATGTGCTCAAGGCAATGCTGACAGACGGTACGTTTGCCATGCTGATGTATCGTTTAATGCAGGCGTCTCAGCGTTGTCATCTTGCGCCGCTGGCGATGTTATTTAACAAGTTAAACGTTATTTTCGGCAGGTGCATTATAGGGCGGAATGCTGAATTCGGGCCGGGCTTTGTTTTGATTCATAGTTATGGTGTTGTGATTAATACATCCGTGAAGGGTGGCAGTAACGTCATGATTGAACATCAGGTTACGATAGGAGCGGAGAAAAACGAGGCGCCCGTGCTGGGGAGTAATGTGTTTATTGGTGCCGGGGCGAAGATAATCGGCGGAGTGCGCGTTGGGAGCAACACGCGGATAGGCGCTAATGCTGTTGTTGTGGATGATGTTCCTGATGGTGCCACAGCGGTGGGGATTCCGGCGAAAGTGGTTTAAAAAGATTTTTACCACCCTACTTCGCTCTTGGGAGCTACGAAGGGCAGGCGGAGTACACGGAGCCAGCGAATACGCTGGACAGGGGGGGGGATTTTCACCACGAAGAACACGAAGGGGGGCGGGGAGAATTTTGACAGGATAACCGGATGGGTATGGATAAGACAAGATAGATAGTTCAAGAAATCAGAGGCATAATTATTATTTTGCCCGGATTTCTTGAACTATGCATATCCTGTTAGATCATGTTAATCCTGTCAAAATACTCTTCTCCGGGCCCTCGAGGCGGGGACGCCGGGTGGTGAGGAAGGTGGATTAATGAAGCTTAAATTTGACAAGCAGTTAAAAGTGTTGGCAGTTTTGTGCGGGGTAATTCTTGCGTACATTGTCATACTTGCCGGGCCTGTTGCCGGCTGGCTTCAATGCAGGGAGAGGCAAATCGGTGACGGAACGGCTGACGCGGTATATTTGCTGGCAGGTGCTGAAGATCAGAACCGGCGGATAGATGCCATTGTGAAATTCATTGCTGACAAAACAGACGCGTTAAAGCCGAAGATAGTGCTTGTTGGAAACGATGTTTTGCAGTCGCATTGGCTGGCTTCGAAGAACAGGATTGTTTCGGAAGCCGAGCATTCTGTGGAAAAGCTGGAAGAGGCTTTAAATGCGGGCGATGCAAAATCGCCGGGGGTGATGGAGATAAAGATTGTTCCGGGCTGGTTTCTGGGTACAGATGATGAAATGGAGGCATTTAGCGATTATCTTGATGAGCATCTGGAGTTCAATAGTGTTGTTCTGGTGAGTTCGCCGTTTCATTTGAGGCGTGTTTTTTACAGGCTGGAAAAATATTTAAAGCGGCCTGTTTCAGTTAGTGTACTGTCGGCGCGTGAGAAGCTGGTTGATCATTCTCCGCGTGTTGTGATGTTCGAGTTGTGCAAGATACTGAGGGATTCATTGGGGTTGGCGCGTAAGCCGCTTTTCTCGAGAAGAGGCTGGTGGCGGTGGAAGTATCATCATCCTGAGGATTTGAAACAGTGGCAGAGACAGGCGAGGATAGAGTTATCTGCCGGAATTGTTAATAGTTGTCTTATTGCGGTGCTTGCGTACACATGGATTCTATATCCGTGGATATTGAAGATAGTGTCAGGCCGGATTCGCCGTGCGAAGGGTGATGAAAAAGGAAGAGATGTTTCGCGACCGGTTAAGGTGTCAATTTTGATTGCCGCGTATAACGAAGAAGGGAATATCGGTTTCTGCCTTGAGAAACTGCTGGAGGCGATTGGTCGTATGGTTTTGCCGGGCGGTATTCGCGGTTGTGATGTGATCGTGGGTGTTGATGGCCCCGGGGACCGCACGGCAGAAATAGCGCGGGGATTCATGGAAAAGCACACTAATGTTTTTGTTCATGATTTTCCGGAGCGCAGGGGCAAGGTGGCTGTGTTAAAAGATCTGGTCAGGTTAAGTGATTGCGCGAAAAAAGAGGACATGGAAGGTACGGTGAGTGTGCTTGTATTTGCTGATGCGAACACGATATTCCGTGCAGATGCGTTAATGAAGCTGTTGGAGCGTTTTCACGATTCCGGGGTGGGTGGTGTTTGTGGGAGGTTGGTATTGAGGAACGCGGATGGTTCCGGTGGTCAGCCTGAGCTGGATTCATCCGCGGCTGAAGGGGTGTATTGGAAGTGGGAGACGGAGTTAAAAGAGATGGAGAGTGAAGTTGATTCATGTTTGGGTGCGAATGGGGCGATATACGCGATCAGGCGTGAGTTATTCTGGCGGGACATTCCGGACAATACGATTGTGGATGATTTTGTGATGGGCATGAAGGTGCGGGAGAACGGGGGGCGGATGGTGTACGCTCCGGATGCTGTGGCGATGGAAGAGACACCGGCGTTGCATGATGAATGGCGGAGGCGGGTAAGGATAGGATCGGGAGATTTTCAGGCGTTAGGTTTTTGCCGTCAGTGTTTGATGCCGCGGTATGGCTGGTTTGCGTGGATGTTCTGGTCGCACAAAGTGTTGAGGTGGGTTACGCCGCACATATTATTGGTGATGGCGGTTGCGTCACTTGTGCGGTGGTTTACGGAAGCGTCTGGGCATTATGGTTTTGCGCGTCATTTTTTTATTATTGATATGATCAATCATCTTGTGTTTATGGGGGTGATAATTTGCGCGTTATGTGTTCTTGCCGGGAGGCTATTTCGGGTGCGGTCGGGTTTGCTGGGTAATGTGGATCATTTTATAACGATGCAGGCGGCGCTTTTTGTTGGCTTTTTGAGGTTTTGCCGGGGTAATCTAAAGGGGTACTGGCACAGAACCCCGAGGTAGGGTAATATTTACCACCCTACTTCGCTCTTGGGATCTACGAAGGGCAGGCGGAGTACACGAAGGGGCACGAAGAAGAGAGAGAGTTTTTTGACAGGATTTACAGGATTGACGGGATGGGAGAGAAATGGTTGATTAAATTCGGGATAGACATCCCGAATTTAATCAACACCCTGCAGGTTGGATATGAGAAGATTGAGAGAGAAGAGGTTTTTTGACGGGACATGGATCAGTATCTTGTAAA
>JBFZFB010000166.1:0-67994 GCA_041306605.1 Lentisphaerota bacterium
GTGTTTCGTCAGCTCTTTCTCTTTCCGCCCGCTCATCTCTTCCAACTGCCGGTACGCCTCCCGACCAACTGCCTGCTCTTTCTCCAGCCCTTCTTTCTCTTCCTTCAACCCCGCTATCCGCACCTTGAAACCTTCCAGCTCGCCCAAAAGCTTCTTCTCTTCTTTCCCTCTCTTCTCCTCTTCCGCCTGCCTCTTCGCTTTCTCCGCATCCAGCTCGCCGGTCACTCGCTTGAGCTCTTTCCCTTTCTCTTCCCGCTCTCTCTCGAGATTAGCCATACGCACACTGAGTTCTTTTTCCTTCTTCCGGCTTTCATTTAAAATCAGATCGTCCTGTTTGCGCTGTTCTTCAATCTGGTTCCGGGCATTTTTTAATTCTGATTCCAGCGCCCCGACACTACTGCCGAGCTCACTGATCCTGTCCTGAAATTCCCGCTCCTTCTGTTTGTTTTCCTGCTCGAAGGATTCGCGTAGTCCCTGCTGGTCTGTCAGATCCTTTTTCGTCTGACGCAAAAGCAGGTCTAATCCGTTTTTTTGTTTTTCAAAGGCTTGAATTTGCAGATTAAGAGCCGCTTCTTTTTCCTCCGATTCTTTCAGCGTCTTGGCGTTAACGGCCATCATATGTTCCAGTTCATCGCGAACTTCTTTGAATAATTTGACACCGGATACTGACGGGTCGCGTTCCGGCTTGACGCTGGTTTGTTGATCGTCCTGTTTACTGATTGATTCCAGCAGGCGATCCATTAAAGATATCATTTTCTGGTCAGAGGAATCTCTTGCTTTGATTTTACTGCCTTGAAGGCCGGATCCTGTGTGAATATCTCTAAATATTCTGGACATTTTTTATCACCACTAAAGCAGTTTAATGTAAACAAGCACCGTCTATTTTCAAGGCGCCTGACTTCTATATAGACAATTGCATACGATAAGCTCTTTTTCCACATTATTTTACTGCGGATCATTACAGTTTAAGCATTATCAGGCAATATCATGATATACATTTACATGTATATTTCCTAAGAATCATGGCAAAAGATGATTCCTGCGTGGAAAAATACTGCACAAAGGTACGGCAATATCCGTTTCGGGTATTTATATTCGGAGGTTTAGCGGTATTGCCCGTATTTATGCACTGTCTCGTACATCGCCACCACGTTTTCCGTCGGCGAGTTATCCTGAAGCGCGTGCGTTGGAGAAAAACAATAACCGCCACCCGGCATCATGATTTCGAGCGTTTTCCGGCAATCGGCAATTACCTCGTCCACCGTCCCAAACGAGACCGGGCCGGCAGTGCTTATGCACCCGTGAAACGCGAGCCTGCCCCCGAATGTCTTCTTTAAATAAGCTGGTGACATATTATGCGCCTCGGGTTGCAGAGTATCAGCCACAGTCAATCCCATGGATATATATTCGTCATAAGCCCAACTGCTTGAACCGCAGGTATGCATCATGACCGGCAAATCAAATGATTTTGCCAAATCAAAGAAAGGTTTATGCCTCGGCTTAATATGCTTCTGAAAGGTTTCCATGCTGATTAAAGGAGAGCGCTGGGTTCCCAGATCTTCACCAATCCACATAAAATCCACACCGCCTTTCGTCGCTTCAAGTTCGCGTCGCGCCACTTCCAGCTGAACTGCCAGCATTCTGTCTATCAACAGTAACCCAGCCGGTTCATCCAGCGCCAGATCCACAAACATCTGCTCCATACTCCGCAGAAAACCGGCCGTATTCATAATACATGCCAAACCGGGGTTGCCAATATACACCGCGTATTCCTTCCGCTCTTCGCAGTGCCTGGCAATGTCGGAATAATCATAGTCGTCCGGATTCGGCATCGGCCATTTTGCGACAGTTTCCTCATCCGCATCCTTCAGCGGAAAATCACAGTAATCCCAGTATCCACCCGATCCGTGTTCAATATAACGCGTCACCCAACCCCAGACACTCTCAACATTACGGTTTGGAATCTCCTTATGCAAACGCGGACCTTTATACGCCGCTCCAGTACCACGAAAATCAACTCCCAGCGCCTTTCGAAACCCTTCCCAGTCATCCTGTTTTACCCCGAAATGCTTCATCATCCGCCTGTTAATATCCGGATTCCCTTCATAATTAATCGGCACACGATCCGGTTCCTTTAACGCGAATGTCCTCAACACCCTCTCTTTAGATGTCATTTTTCTTTTCATAAAAAAACCTCCCTGCTTTAATAATTGCCCATAAAATACTTTTAAACGCTTCTTATGTACATGGATAAAAAAACTTTTATTTGTACAAAACAACAAAAAATGTGTTATTTTTAACCTTTGCAATGTACTATTGAAGATAAATTATGAATTTGCCGCTTAAAACAAAAACCTTTGCAGACGCGGTGATATGCCACGCCAATTACGCGCGGCTCAACCAGCACTACGGCCATGTCATAAATCCCAACGTTCAAAGTCTAATGTGCCTGTGGTGTAAAAGCGGGAGCGGAACTGTTGTCATAAATAAAAAATCTTTCAATTGCGACGCCGGCGATTATTTTATCCTTCCATGGAATCACCGTGTTGAGTATATCCCCGATGAAAAAAATCCGTTCTATCTCACCGGCATTCATATAATTCCATGCCACGACAGAAGACACCCGGTTGAATATGAAGTCGCACATAACACCACTCACCGCCTCTATAAATGCCCATGGCGAAAAAACATACCCATCCCCGGCATCCAAGGAGTGCTTCACCACCACCTCGCCACGGATTCTCCGCTTTTTCTCCTATCCGAATTTGCCGTGCAATTGTTCCGCTCTCAAGAAACCAAAGATGAAGAACATCTGCGCATGCTGGCGCAAATCTTAATCAAGGAATTGATTCTCGTTTTCAATCCTGCCAGACAACAACCTCCTCTGCCTGTTAATCTCGGTAAATTGCTTACTTATATAGAAAACAACCTGACAAACCATATCTCAGTGGCTGAACTCGCCAAGATGGCGGACCGCAGTAAATCCGGCATAACAACACTTTTCAGAAAACACTGCAACAAATCACCTGTGCGCTGGATTATCGAAAAAAGAATCGAACGCGCCTGCGAACTGCTTTCCACAACAGGCATGCCGATAAAAGAAGCCGGATCTGCTGTCGGCATCCATGACCAGTTCTATTTCTCAAAACTCTTTAAAAAAATCACAGGTCAGTCGCCTCTCTCGTACCGCAAAGAAAAACTGCTTTTCTAAAAAACATTGATAATAAGAAATTATTAATGCAATCTATCGCGCCAAAAGAAGGAGATAAAATTTTTATTATGAAAACTTTTTCTTATCAAGGGGCCAAAACGAAAGAGATCAGTTTCCCATTGGGCGGTATCGGCAGCGGATGTATCGGACTCGCGGGCAACGGCCAGCTCATTGACTGGGAAATTTTCAACAAACCCAACAAGTTCGGCCGCAACGGATTCAGCCATTTCGCCATAAAGGCCGAGCGCGATAAAAAAGTGCTTGATGCGCGCGTCCTGCAAGGTGACGTAACGGGGCCCCGCAGCGGCAACGGCAACGCGAACTTCGGCGGCTTAGGTTTCGGCGTGAACCGCGAAACCATGGCGGGCCTGCCTCACTTCCGCAAGGTTTCGTTCGAGGGCGAGTTTCCATTCGCTGCACTAACTTTTCAGGAACCGGCCTTCCCGGGCCGCGTGCAAATGACGGCTTTCAACCCGTTCATCCCGCTCAACGACGCCGATTCGAGCATACCCGCCGCTTTCTTTTCCTTTGATGTCACGAACACATCGAAGAAGCCAATCGACTACACCGTCGCCCTGACAACACGCAATCCGCAGGACAAGGCAAACGTGAACCGCGCGATGAAGAGCGGCGGCATAACGCTCCTGCACCAGGAGGGCACCGCACTGCCGGCCGATGATGTGAAGTTCGGCGACATCTGCATCGGGACTAACTCGCCCGATTCGAGTCACCAGGAATACTGGTTCCGCGGTGGCTGGTTCGACAATCTCGGCATCTGGTGGCGTAATTTCACTTCGCCCGGCCCGCTAAAAAACCGCTCATATCCGGAAAGTTCCGGTGGCAACGACCACGCGTCGCTTGCGGCGCGCATCACCGTTCCTGCAGGCAAAACAGGCACGATCCGGTTTGTTTTGGCCTGGAACTACCCGAACCAGACCAACTACTGGAACCCCGAGAAGAAGGAATGTTGTGGCGAGGGCTGTGCCTGCAAACCGGCCACATGGCGAAACTACTACGCTACGCTTTTTAAGGATTCCGCCGCCACCGTCCGCTACTGCCTCAAAAACTGGACCCGGCTCTACTCGGAGACACTGCGCTTCAAGGAAACCCTGTTTGCATCAACCATCCCGGCGCCTGTTCTCGACGCTGTTTCGGCGAATATTTCCATCCTAAAAACTCCCACGGTAATGCGGCTGGAAGATGGCTCGCTCTACGGCTTCGAGGGATGCCATTGCGGCGCAGGTTGCTGTGAAGGCAGTTGCCAGCATGTATGGAACTACGCGTACGCGCTTCCCTTCCTGTTCCCGAAACTGGAACGCTCAATGCGCGAGCTGGAATACAGGTACAGCCTCGGCGACGACGGCTCGCTGGCGTTCCGCCTGCAGTTGCCCATCGGCCGCGCGCGGTCTGCGTTCAGACCCTGCGCTGACGGCCAGTTTGGCACGGTAATGAAGATGTACCGCGAATGGAAAATCTCCGGCGATACCGCATGGCTCAAGAAGTGGTGGCCGTCCGTGAAGAAGACTATCGAGTATGCCTGGGCGCCGACCAACGCGGACCGATGGGACCCGGAGAAAACGGGCGTTCTGTGGGGCCGCCAGCATCACACGCTGGATGTTGAGCTGTTTGGACCCAATTCATGGCTCACAGGTTTCTACCTCGGCGCGCTCAAGGCGGGCGCGGAAATGGCCGACGCCTGCGGGGACCCCGAAGCCGCCGCAGAATACCGCCGCATCTTTGCTAAGGGGAAAGAGTGGACTGACCGTCATCTCTTCAACGGCGAGTACTATCACCAGGAGGTGAAATTGAAAGATCGCGCCCAGCTAGAGCAATTCAGCACGAAGGGCCCTGACGGCAAATACGCGGCAGGTGAGGCATACAACGCGTACTGGAACAATGAACACAAGGAACTGAAATATCAGATTCTTGAAGGTTCCGGCATAGACCAGGTGCTCGCGCAATGGCATGCGAACCTGATCGGGCTCGGCGAAATATTTGACCCGAAACAGACCCGGTCCGCCCTGCGCGCCATCTACAAGTACAACTACAAGCCGTCCATGCGCGATTACGCAAACTTCTGCCGGGTTTTCTGCCTGGAGGACGAAGCCGGCACGGTGATGTTCGACTGGCCAGCCGGCAAGTACAAGCCCATGATTCCGATGACCTACGCCGAAGAAACCATGCACGGGTTTGAATATCAGGTTGCTGTCCACATGATACAGGAAGGCATGCTCAAGGAAGGACTGGATGTGGTGAAGGGTGTGCGCGACCGCTATGACGGCGAAACGCGGAACCCGTGGAATGAAATCGAGTGCGGCAGTAACTATGCGCGATCCATGGCAAGTTACTCTTTGCTCAACGCGTTCAGCGGATTCTCTTTCAACATGGTGAACCGGCAGATCGGATTCAATCCTGTACATGCTGTTAACGGAAAATTCCGGTGCTTCTGGTCGCTGGATTCAGCATGGGGCGATATAACTATCACCCCGCAAGGGGCCGTTCTGCAGGTGCTTCACGGAAAGCTCGAATTGAAAAGCATGGCCTTAAGTTTTGCAGACAAGAACAGCACCGTTTCAGCATCCATCAACGGACGCCGCGTTGCATGCAAACGGATAAAAGACATTATTGACTTCGGAACAGTTATCGCCATCCCGGCAGGCTCATCACTCCGTATAAAAGGAAAACTGAAAAAGCGCTGAAACAATATACCTTCTTTAACGTTTTCCGCCTTTTTTTCTGTACACGGACGGAGTACAGCCGGCCATTTTCCTGAAAAGCTGGAAAAAATACATCGGATCCCTGAAGCCCAGCCGTTGCTCCGCGCGCTTGGGCAACCGCGCCTACCGCTGATATCCTCCTCAACTGGTGGGGTAAAGATGTGAATGTCTCGCATTTTGAGAAAAAAGAACATGAGTTCGATTCTGTCTATGACACACGTCTGATTAAAAAAGAGATCGGTTTTACCGCGGATTGTTCGGTAAGATTTATCACCTCCGGCAGTTAACCCGGATACTGCATGATCACACTACTGGCGTGAAAACAAGACTTTAGGCCTGCAATGTCTGGGTGGCACCGCCAACGTCTCTATCACCGTTCATAAATTTCAACATGGAACGCCTGATATCCGCAAAAAAATCCCCATGATTAGAGCATTTAAATTAATGTCGCAGCCGTAGGAAAAACCGGAAAATACCATTTTATTAAACTTTCACGATGTTTTGCGGCAACATTCAATCGTAACATGCTCTAGAGCGGGAAAATGTGATATCGGCATTATCTACTAGCCTTACCACTGACAATGGTTATTATTAGAAATTATTCTGACTCAATACAAACAGACTATATATTCAAATCGAACAATTAGGAAAAATACATTGAAAGAAACTGACAAAAACAAGCCTGAGACAACGGGATATACCTCCAAGCATGACCGCGTTCCGCGCGGCATAGCGCGTTACGGTTTCGGAGAATGGGATCGCGCATTGGGCAATCACCGCGCGGTCATAAAAGTAAACCAGCCCGGCGAGGCGGCATACGCATACCTGCCATGGCGGCGCCACGACGCGTTCCCTCAAGCAAAGCATGTCCGGATTGTGGACGGTCAGACTGGAAACACCATTACCAACAGCGTGGTTGCCTCCAATAATCGGGAATACGGTGAAATCGTATTTGAGCCGGTCAGCGGCTCAGGCATTTACTACGCTTATTACCTTGTTCCTACCTCTGACCGCTTTCGCTGGGTCTGGCCACGAAGCTCGTTTCCCGTGACAATGTATGAAACGCCACATTGCGAAGCTGACAACGTATGGCGCGAAAAACACAACCTGCGTCAGAAAGACATCAGCAGTACACCCGATCCGAAAAACTGGGCCACGCAACGGAACGACTGTTACCCGGCGCCATGGCGCGACCTGCTGGAAGCCGAACTCGTGGAATTCCAGTCGCGCGGCGAATGGCATTCCTTCTATCCCATGGAAGTCATTGCCACGCTTGACGAACGGCTGGAACTCATCAAGCGCTGCGGCAACCGGCCTTTCCTTGCTTTCCCGGAAAGCCGTTTCCGGCCGATACGGATGAACAAAGACATCCCGTACCACTGGGCAATACGCAAGGGCGAGGAACTGGCCCGGCTCGAAGAAATCGCGCAACGCAACGAGTACCTAGTGTTCCAAATCGGTGTGTACGCGCACATGGATATTCTCGCCAACCTGAAAGCCACGTGGTCCGGGCTGAAGGGAAATGGAAGCCGGTCCATTCCAGCCTCGGCCATAACCTGCTTTAACCTGGAAGGTGTAAACCAGCACGGCCAGCCTTTTGTAAAGACAGTTCATGTTGGAGCGAAGGAAATTCAGGCATTATGGTTCGGCATAGACATCCCGAAAAACGCGAAGGCCGGTCACTACGAGGGCACGGTCACGATAACGGCGCAGGATTGCGAGCCGCAGACCGTCACGCTCGTTGTGAACGTTGAAAACAAGGTCATGGTAGACCGCGGCGACGGCGACGGAACGCGCCTGAGCCGTCTGCGCTGGCTCAATTCCACCTACGCCCTTGACGATCTCGTCTGCGCACCCTACACACCGGTGAAGGTAACCGGGCGGAGCGTCGGGATTCTGGGCCGTAAGCTTGAACTGGACATGGCTGGATTGCCGGCCCATGCGACGAGCTATATCGAGATGTTTCGTATTCGCAAAGAAGGCCGCGAAATCCTTTCGGGCCCCGTGCGCCTGGACGCTGTAAAGGGCGGTAAACCGCTTGCCTGGAAAACCGCGATTGCGGCCCATTGCGTGAAGAAGTCGTCAGGTAAGGCTATTTTTCAATCGACCCAGACGGCGTCAGGGTTGAAGAGGAAGATCGAAACGACGGTCGAGATGGACGGCCGTATCGGTGTGCGAGTCACGCTGGAAGCGAAGAAGGCGACACGGCTGGATGCCATGCGGCTCTGCCTGAAAATGCCAGCCGGCGTGAGCCGCTACTGGTTGGAATCGGCGCCGCCGTCGTGGGAGGTGGCGGGCGCTAACAAGCTCGCATTCGAATGCCCTGCACACACGGATAAACCGCTGTCGGCATTCCAGTTTGCATGGATCGGCGACTACAATGCAGGGCTCTGTTTGAGCATCGATGCCTGCCCCGGCCCGTGGCGGCAGGGCGGCACTGGCGGCATGTTCCGGCAGAAGACAGACAGCGGGATATGCCGCATTGAGCTGGACACGGGCGCGCTTACGATTGAAGCCGGCAAGGCTCTCACACTGGAATTTGCGCTGTACATGACACCATTCAAGCCGCTGTCCGTGGAGCACTGGGACTGGCGCTATCATCACGAGGGGGCTGACCTCGACATCCGGAAGGGGCTTGAAGCCGGGGCGAAGGTATTCACCCAGCACCAGGGTTCACCCAACAATCCATACATCAATTATATCTTCCCGGTGGCGGACACGCTGAAGAAGATGGCCGAAACGGTTCACAAGAACGGCGGCCTGTTCAAGGCGTACAACACCATCCGTGAGCAAAGCACGAGAACGAATGAGCTATGGGCGCTGAGGAGCCTCGGCCACGAGATTCTCGTTGAATGCACAGGAAATCTCGGCTACGAGTCCATGGCGCAACTGCCGCTCGAATACCAGCTCCGCAACCAGGTGCACGAGCCGTTCACCGGCCAGCTCTGGATGTGCGAACACCTGGTCGACGACTATCATTCGCGCTGGCACAGCTCGATCAGGAATACCGGGGGCGCGCTGATCACAGAGGACAGCTCCGTGCAGATCAGCGGCGCGTCGCGCTGGTCGAATTTCTACATCGAGAGCCAGCGCTGGCTGATGGAGAACGCGGGCGTAGATGGACTCTATCTTGACGGCGTTACTTTCGATCGCCCGTCTTTCATGCGGGTGCGCAAGACGCTTGTGCGCCAAAAACCTGAGGCATTGATAGATTTCCATGGCTCACCCGCGGAGGTATGGGACTTCTTCGGTTTTGGCGACAGCCTGTGGTTTGGCGAGGGCGCGGACTACGGCCGCGAAGCGGCCTACTGGCTGGTGGCGGTGTCAGGCATTCCGTTCGGCATTGCGGGCGAACTGCTCATGGCTGAGGGTAGTTGCCAGCGCGGCATGGTCTATGGCATATCGCATCGTCTCGGCTGGACACAGGCCGATCCATCGCCGCTCTGGAAGTGGTGGGACAACTTTGAAATCCACAAAGCCGAGATGCTGGGCTACTGGATGCAGGCGTGCCCGGTGAAAACGAATCATCCGGCCGTGAAAGCCACAGCTTACGTCCACAAGGGGAAGCGCATGGCGATTGCCGTGGCAAGCTGGGCAAAAGAACCGGTTACAATCAAGCTGGAACTGGACTGGAAGGCTGTCGGACTGAATCCGGCAAATGTTCACGCATCAATCCCGGAGATTGCCACGTTCCAGCAGGGTTCGACGTCGGTATCTTTAGATGCAATGACTATTGAGCCGAACAAAGGATTTATTGTGGTTTTGGAATAAAAACTTCAGAGAAACAAAATCCATGCACAGTCAGATGGAAAAAAAACGCAAACCGCTGAACAGTATTCTGGTAAAACCGGCCGGGCCGGACTGCAACCTGAATTGCTCGTATTGTTTTTATCTCAACCGCTCCGCTTTGTTCCCGGAAACTAAAATCCACCGGATGAGCAATATCATTCTCGAAGAAATGACCAGACAGGTTCTACAGCAGTACCAGAATCATTTTTCGTTCGGCTGGCAGGGTGGCGAACCCACGCTGACAGGTTTGCCATTTTTCGAAAAAGCCGTTGAATTTCAAATCAAGTACGGCACGGGAAAATCCGTCGGCAACGGATTGCAGACCAACGGTATTTTGCTCGACAAAGAATGGGCAATCTTTTTGAGAAAGTACAATTTTCTTGTCGGACTATCACTCGACGGCCCGGAGCACGTCCATGATCATTACCGGCTCTTCAAAGACGGTAAAGGTTCATGGAAAAAGGTTTCAGACCGCGCCAAGCTGCTGCTTGACGCCGGCGTGGAAGTCAACGCGATAAGTGTTGTCAATGACTACTCTGTTCAATTTCCTGACGAAATTTACGCTTTCCATAAAGAGCTGGGCTTGAATTATATGCAGTTTATACCATGCGTCGAAACAGACCCTTCCCGACCGGACAAAGCCGCCTCTTTTTCCGTCTCCGCTGAAGCTTATGGAAAGTTTCTTATCCGATTATTTGATCTGTGGTGCGCGGATTTCAAAGGTCCCATGGCAACCACATCCATCCGGTTTTTTGATTCCGTTTTTCACAAGTACGTTGGATTTAACGCTCCTGAATGCACGTTGACACAAACATGCGGGGAGTATGTTGTTGTGGAACATAACGGCGATGTTTATTCATGCGATTTTTTCGTACAGCCGGAATGGAAACTCGGCAATTTAATGAACGAAAAACTGTCCGACATGCTCAATTCCCCCCTGCAGACAAAGTTTGGAATGATGAAAGCTGAACTTCCGGAGAAATGCATCAAATGCCGATGGCTTGAGACCTGCCGCGGAGGTTGTACAAAAAACCGTTTGTTTGCAGGTGAAAATCATCTCTGCATGTCTTATAAGATGTTTTTTGAATATACTCATCAGCATTTGAGCAGATTGGCGGATAAATGGCTAAAAGAAAACTCTGCTGGAAATATCCCGCAAATCAAGGGCTCGCATAAGGAGCAATAACCCGGTAAAATCTCTGCGCGCCGGAAAGATTTGTCAATGTCTGATGAGATTCCGGCCATTGCGCCCAATCCCCGACATCCTCCCACTCACCCGCAAGAAGATTTGTTCTGGCCTGTACCTGACAGACAATACCGTCTCCGGCGGTCCAGCCGACAGACAGATTCATTTCCGCATCAAACGCTATGTTTGTTATTTCAATACTGCCTGACGGTTCTGGAAAAAAATTGGATCTTACACATTCAGCCCACTGCCGGCCGTGATCGGTAAGCCCGGCAGTGTTGAAATGAACACTGTCGGCGAGATAGTTAGTGAGATGAAAAAAATCCGTCTGGGCGCCAAGAAAAACTTTGTTCAAGCCTCCCGTAATCACAAGCCACTGGCCTGCTATAACAAGTACTTCGTTTGATGCTGTGGCCGACGGATGATACGATGCGAGTGCCACGCCCCATGGCACATCATAGCCGGCATCAACCCGTGATTGATCAATAATTGATTCAAGCATTGAAGCATAGTTTGAAGGACTTGTACCGGCAAGTGAATCACTTTCACCCTGATGCCACAAAATGGCGCGCACTCCATTAGTGCCAGTAAATGTCAACGCATCCTTAATCAATGAATAGTATCCGCCCGGCAGCCATTGCGAAACCTGCGTGCTTCCAATCCCGCGTGAAAGGATTCCAACCGGCACATTGAATTTATCAATAATAGCGTCTCCAAAGGCAGGCCAGGGAGAGCCGCCGGTGCCGCCGGCACCGGATTGAGGATCGTTCGCATTTACCCAGCCGGTACCGGCGCTGTAAGAGCAGACTCTGTCATCCACAGGATTTTGCACAGGGTTTCCATAGTTTGCGGAATTGGATTGACCAGCCATAATGAACACCTCTCCAATGCCAATCCGATCAACCCCCGCCCTGCCGGCAACCTGCCCGTCTTTGATAGTTCTTACCTCAATCATATACCAGCCGCCGCCTTTTATCCGGAGAGAGCCAGCAAAAATTCCTCCCGACGGACTCTCTTCTATAACCGTCCATCCCACCGAAGCACCTGAATACCCTATTCTTTTAACCGCCCGCGCCTCAACACGGTCTACACTGCCTGTGAATGTTCCCGCTATCCTTATATCCGCGTAATTCATCGCATCACGCTGAATAACCGCTCGTGAAGACGGGTTCGTAATAATCAGTCCCAGCGTGCTATACGACCCGATATTCGTGTATGATTCCGGATCATTACTCCCGCCATATGGATATAACGACGGCGATGAACCCGATCCTGAATATGTTGCCTGAACGTAATAACACACAGCTCCCTCATATCCTGCCGGAACAGGACTTGTCGCGCGATATAAGTTATTGGAAACATTGACCAGACCAACACCGGTATATGGCCCACTGTCACCAAAGCGGTATAGAGCGCTCATAACGATATTTGACGCAGCCGGATTCATCTGCGCGTTAACGCATATATAAACCTCATCACCTATTGTCGGAGACGCAGGATCAGTCGTCAGACCTGAAAAACTCACGCCCGGCGCGCTGTACACAACAATATCATCCAAACCGAGATTCTGTTCCGATGTTCCGGTATCGCTGACCTTCAAAAAACGGATATACACAGAATCAAAAACATCAACCACATTACTGTAACAGGTCCAACTTGTGGAAGAATTGGTTACAGTTGCCGCTGTCAACCAAGTCACGGCATCTAATGAGTATTGTATGGAGAAAAAATTTTCTCCATTTTCCTTGTTACAGCAATAGTAAGTGATAGTTCCAATACCGTTTGTAAACCTCGGTGTCCGCAGGCAGGAGTTAGTATTATTATCGGCATCAGCCAGCCAGCCGGAATACGGTTCGGAACGCGGATCCGGCCACAATGTAGTGTTCCTGATTTTGCCGTTAAACATAATCCAGCCGTCACTGTTAGTGTAAGTGCCCCAGCTGGAAAGATTGGCCCAGTTATCAAAATTCTGATTGGTATAACCGGCAAATGACTGCTGTTCTCCAACCGTCAACAGGCAGATCAACATCAAGCCGGATAAAAACAATCTGTGACGTTTAATCATAAAATACACTACAAAGTAAATTATGCCATTCATTTAAAATTGATTATATCGAAAGGCACTTACAACTATTCCACTGACAGACCGCCTAGCGGCACCGTTCCGGCATACCCGAATGTTTCAGTACTGAATCCTTCTGTACTCTTCATGAAGTACCATGCGCCGGGAGCCACCGCGCCCGGAACGCCTGCGGCATCATAGCAACCAAAATCGTCAATTCCGTCGCCATCGTAATCGCCTACCACTGGCACTGTCCCCGCATATCCAAAGTTGACGGATGCATCAAAGCCTTCTGTACTCTTCATGAAATACCACTGGCCGGGCTGTACGACACCCGGAACTCCCGCCGCATCATAACAACCAAAATCATCAATACCATCCCCGTCAAAATCGCCTACCACAGGCACTGTGCCAGCATACCCGAACCTGACGGATGCATCAAATCCTTCCGCGCTCTTCATGAAGTACCACTGGCCGGGTTGTACAACGCCCGGAACTCCAACGGCATCATAACAACCAAAATCATCAATACCATCCCCGTCAAAATCGCCTACCACAGGCACCGTCCCCGCATATCCGAACCTTACGGATGAGTCAAAGCCTTCCGCGCTCTTCATGAAGTACCACTGGCCGGGCTGTACCACACCCGGAACTCCCGCGGCATCATAACAACCAAAATCGCTCTTACCGTCTCCATCAAAATCGCCCACCACAGGCACTGTGCCCGCATACCCGAACCTGACGGATGCATCAAAGCCTTCCGTGCTCTTCTTGAAATACCACTGGCCGGGTTGTACAACTCCGGGGATACCGGCGGCGTCATAACAGCCATAGTCGCTCTTTCCGTCTCCATCAAAATCTGCCGCACAGTTCCGGCTGATTGTGAAAAACGCCGAATCAGCGTAGTTACTCGCATTGCCAAGATCAGGGTCTGTAACGCGTACATAGTAGTTACTGCCGGGCATCAATCCGACAGGCAATTCTGCCTGCCAAGTCATGTTACTGGTCAGTGCAGGGAGACCGTTCGTCAGGTTTGCAATAAGATTTGTTCCCTTCCATAAATCCACATTTGCCGCCCCAAGCGCCACAACCCCAACCCATTTAACGGTCAGCATGTCGACACCTTTTATAACCGTGTTATTCGTTGGGCTAGTAACGAGGAAAAACGGAACATTGATAGTGATGTTGTTTGTAGCCGACAGTTCGCCGTCTGACGCTACAAACCGGACCACTGTACTGCCGATATCAGACACTTGTGTTGGCGTCCAGGTAAAGGTGCCGCAGCCATTCCCGTTGTCGGTGAATATCGCCGCATCAGGCTTGATGGCGGCGGAAAGACTGGGAATAGTCCCGTCAGAATCAGTAGCAGACACTGTTAAATCAAGCGTTGTGCCAAACAATATACTCATATTTGTAAGAGTGGATATTTGCGGGGTATGATTATTTCTGGTGAAATTGGCTGTGATCACGCGCGCTTGCGTCATGGAAGCCGTTATAACATTGCCGGCCATGCCGCACCCGTTCGTACCGTCGCTCCAACCCGTGAAGAACCAGCCGGCTGATGCCGTAGCAGTCAGCGCTGTGCTTCCTCCTGACGCGAACCAGCCGCCATAAGCGCTCACACTTCCGCTTCCATTGGTCTGCACAGTCAACAGGTATTGCGTTTGCCACGACCATGTAAGAGTGGCGTCGTTTGTAAGCGTTAAAGCTACATTGGTCGAGTTGACCTGCGTATAGTCATTGCCGATCACTGCGGCCCCTGTACACACCAACTGCGTGCCGGAGCCTGTCACTACCGGTGAGTTGGTAACAAACTGATTCAAAGTGGTGTTGTAGTTAGTCGTCAAGGTGCCGGGACTGGCTCCACCCTGCTCTGAAATCACAGTGAGATCTCGTGTGCCGAGAGAACTTCGTATAATCGTCACACTATCACTGGCCTCCACGCCAAACGTGTTAGTTCCATACACCGTAATCAAATTGGTGCCGACACCCAAATCCACCGATACAATCAACCACGATATTTCCGCCTCAAACGTACCTCCATTCAGAGTCAGGCTGTTCGTCCACCTCATTGTGCCCACCACATTCGGATTGTTCGTCCCGCCTATGACCATACTTGTCATGGAATTATCCACCGTCGTACTCGCGCTAAGCACATTAACGAACGGCAGATCAGTTCCAATCGTGTATGATGCAGGATTATTACTTCCGCCCGGCGGATAGAAGACCGATGAAGAATCCAGTCCGCTGTATGTCGCCTGAACATAATAATAAACTGTCCCCTCATAGCCCGTGGCAACAGGGCTCGACATGCGATACAGATCGTTTGTAACATTGACAAGACTGATATTGCTATACGATCCGCTGTCACCCAGACGGTAATTGGCGCTCAAAACAATATCTGACGCAGCCGGATTAGTCCGGGCGTTGACACAGAAATACACTTCGTTGGTCGCCACTGGAGACACCGGATCAGTCGTAAGATTTGAAAAACTCACGCCCGGCGCACTGCCTACGTAAATATCGTCCAAACCAAGAATCTGTTCTGATGTTCCGATATCGCTTATCTTGAGAAATCTGACATAAACTGATTCAAAAACATCAATAAAGTTGGTATAACAGACCCAAGTGTTGGAAGAATACGTCATAGTCGCCGCTGTAATCCAGCTTTCAGCGTCGGCGGAGTATTGCACGGCAAAAACATTCTCACCCGCCCCTCTATCACAGCAATAGTAAGTGATAGTTCCTACACCGTTTGTAAACCGCGGTGTACGCAGATTAGAGTTGGTATTATTATTGGCGTCGGCCAGCCAGCCCGAATACTTTTCAGAATGCGGATCAGGCCACATAATCGTGTTTCTGATTTTACCGTTAAACATGATCCAGCCATCGCTGTTCACATACGTGCCCCATGAAGTCCGATTGGTCCAGCTGTCAAAATTCTGACTCCTATTGCCGGAATAAGAACTGTCACACCAAACACTCTCGTATGACGCCGGACTGCTGCTTCCGCCATACGGATAAAATGACGGCGAAGAACCCAGCCCGCTATATGTCGCCTGAATATAATAATAAACAGTCCCTTCATATCCCGCCGGAACAGGGTTTAAAGAGCGATACATGTTGTTTGACAGAGAAACCATGCTGACACTGTTATAGGCTGCCGCCCCACCGCTTGCACCCAAACGGTATTTGGCGCTCAAAACAACATTGGACACGGCCGGATTCATCCGAGCGTTAACACATATATACACTTCGTTGGTTATCACTGGAGACACCGGATCCGTCGTAAGATTTGAAAAACTCACACCCGGCGCTCTGCCCACGGTAATATCGTCCAAACCGAGATTCTGTTCCGATGTTCCGGTATCGCTTATCTTGAGAAATCTGACATAAACTGATTCAAAAACATCTATTACGTTAGTAAAACAAACCCAGCTTGTAGAAGAGTTGGTCTCAGTTACCGCAGTTGTCCAATTTGCCGCGTCGATAGAGTATTGTATGGCGAAAACATTTTCTCCATTTTCCTTGTTACAGCAATAGTAAGTGATAGTTCCTACACCGTTTGTAAACCTCGGTGTCCGCAGGCAGGAATTTGTATTATTATTGGCATCGGCCAGCCAGCCGGAATACGGTTCTGAATAAGGATCCGGCCACATCGAAGTGTTCCTGATTTTACCGTTAAACATAATCCAGCCGTCACTGTTTACATACGTACCCCATGAGGTTAGATTAGTCCAACTGTCAAAATTCTGATTCGTATTGCCGGAATAAGAACTGTTACACCAATCACTTTCGTATGACGCCGGGCTATTACTTCCGCCGTACGGATATAATGACGGCGAAGAACCCAGCCCGCTATACGTCCCCTGAACATAATAATATACAGTTCCTTCATAGCCCGCAGGAACCGGACTTGATGAACGATACATGTTGCTCGAAACATTGACCATACTGACACTGTTATAGGCCGCCGCACCACTGGCGCCAAAACGGTACTTCGCGGTTAAAACAATGTTTGAAACCGCAGGATTAGTCCGCGCGTTAACACATATATACACTTCGTTGGTTATCACTGGAGATACCGGATCTATTGTAAGACTTGAGAAACTAACACCCGGCGCACTGTACACAACAATATCATCCAAACCTAAATCCTGTTCCGATGAACCGGTATCGCTGACCTTCAAAAAACGGATATACACAGAATCAAAAACATCAACCACATTAGTGTAACAGGTCCAACTTGCGGAAGAATTGGTTACAATTGCCGCCGTTGTCCAGCTTGTTGCGTTTGTGGAATACTGTATAGCAAAAACGTTTTCTCCACTTTCCTCCTTATTGCACCCGTAATAAGTGATTATCCCAACACCGTTTGTAAACAGTGGCGACCGCAAATAAGAGTTGGTGTTGTTATTGGCGTCAGCCAGCCAGCCGGAATACGGTTCTGAATAAGGATCCGGCCACAATGTAGTGTTTCTGATTTTACCGTTAACCATGATCCAGCCGTCAACATTAGTATATGTGCCGAATGATGGCAGGTTGGTCCAATTATCAAAATTCTGATTCGTATAGCCGGCGAATGCCTGTTGTCCCCCAATAATCAACAGACAGATCAACATCAAGCTGGATAAAAACAATCTATGATATTTGACCATAAGAAATATTCCCAAAACCAAGAAAACTATAATACCTATCCGGCCGTGTCACGACAAGTACCAAATGTTCCCAAAAAAAACGCTAAAACAGGCTTTTTTCAAGACGCGCATGGAACACCCAGCCGGTCCAGCATGCGCCGCACGTCTTTTTCATCCTCTGGCGAAGCCCAGCCTATCAAAATAATACCCTTCGCGCTTCCCAGTTTGTCGGCAAGCTTTTCAATAACACGCCAGCCCTGCGGGCCGTCCCCATTGCAAAGATGAACCAGCTTGCCGGCTTCTATGATCTTTTTGTAAACATCCGGCCATTCTTCATAACTCTTCTGGCCACTGCCCGGAATCCACTGCACGCCTTTCAAATCTTCAATGGCAAGAAGACTATCAAGATGCGGAAGCTGGCCAACTCCGTCAAGATGGTAAAATGCATTCTTCAAGCGATGACACGTAGCAACAAGCTCCGGCCTCACAAATTCATCGAACATGCCGGGGCCTATCATATAAGCAAAGTCACATTGTAGTATGTAATAAGGTTCCGATGAAAAAATAGGCGTCCATGCCGTATAGCCGGGATTCACAGGCTGAAGAATCCTGTTCAGCGCTTCAAAATGAGCCCACCAGGAATTATGCGCCTCCCAAGCCAGACGCTTCACCTCGCCGGGATTGTCATAGAGGTCCATGAGCAGGTTCTCTCCCGTCCTGAACGAACTGACTATATCAAGATTGCCGCCCAGATCGGTCATACCCAACTGCACCTGACCACCCCACCTGCTGACTGCCGCGCGGTAAATATCGCTTACACGCCGGAACCACACATTGCCTTCATCCACCTGCGCCGGAAAATGTATGTCCGCTATTTCTTTTTTACCGGAAGGATGAAACCAAACCGTATCTTTACCGTTTTCCAACCGTGCTCCCATGAATGCCGCAACCACACCCGGTCCGAAATTAGGCCACACCGAAGGAAACGCGTCACCCAAAAAACGCTGTTGCGCCAATGAGTAGTCTATGACATCCACAATATCTTCAGCCGGCACTTTCAGATCATAAAAAGAAAGGTATCCATATCCCGTCAAAGCCGGCTTTGAACGACCCGGCTCACGCCCGCCCGTACAAATCGATACCAGTGGACGGTCAAGCTCTCCACGCCACCACGCGGTATAATCTTTCTTAACACGACTCCAGCGCTCCGTTGAGAAATCAATTGATGTCTCCATAATGAATCAACCCTTTCTTTACCCTCCATTATTCACTCACTATCCCCGGAACTTTTTTTAGACAGGATCAAGAATTGAAAACCTCTCTCACCGCCTCCAGATGCCCCATCCCATATTTCATGTCAGGCTCCAGATAACTTCCTTCCGACCACTCATTCCAGGAATTGATCGTTATCAAACCCGGATTAATCAAATGATTGTCTATGAACCGCTTCGCCTTACGAAGATTTTCGGCAAACTTGGCCGGCGACGCATTCTCAACAACAGCTTCCTGAAGCGCTTTGAAACGCGGATTGGTATCCCAGCCTATCGACACATGCGGATAGAACGGCACTGAAAATTCTTTTGCCCAGACTTCCCAGCGCGCTACCGCCTTCTCCGCCCAGTCGCTATATTCCCCTTTAGGCGTAACGTAATGGCACCACTGATAATTCGTCAGACTATTGAACCCCAACTGCATTACAGTATTGTTCTGCGTCTGGGTCCTGTCTCCCGGCACCATTGACAGGCTGACCGGAATAGTGCCCCATAAAACAGCCTGCAGATGCAGATCAGGAAATCCCGCCTTTTTCACTTTATCCCGAAATGAGAGCAGTGCATCCCGGGTCTGTTCCATACCGCCCAATCCTTCGATCAATGTGCCAAGCTCATAAACCGAAAACACCGGACAACCGCTTATTTTGTAGTACGAAGGATGTGAAAAATAGCGGGCAATCACTCTGTCCGCAACAGTATCAAATGTTTTCCTGTCCACGGCGCCGGGCCAGATAACTTCATGCCGGTGCGAGCGCTCCAGATCCCACAATGTTGTAGCATTGTGATTTGCCCACATTAAAAAGAACTTCATCCGGGAATTGTTTTTTGCCTTCAAAAATCCGTCATTAAGCGCGTTTTCAAGAAACGGCTGATTTTCATACCAGTACCAGTCGAAGATAAAGACATTCACACCATGTGATGCCGCGGCATCTATCTTCTTTTCCATCATGCGCGGATCCGATTCGCTCTCGTATCCCCACACCGGAACCCGCGGCTGATAATGTCCATCGTATTTGGGAAAAGCTTTTCTAACAGTCTCCCACTCCCCCTGTCCTTCCGGCATAAAACGGCGCCAGCGCGGTTCATCGTGATACGCGGGCCAAACATAAGCGGCTATATCGTAACGTTTACGCATTGTTTTCAACCACCAAAAGCTTTGCGCATCTTCTCGCAATAATACTGCACCAGTTCCCATTTCGCATCCGGCGGAATCCGGTGATCCGGACATGGAATAAACCCGCCCAGCGCCACAAGCGGTTTCATACGCTCGACTTCCGCGTCAACTGCGGCTTTGTCATGCGCAAAAACAGTCTTGTTCATTCCGCCGACACCGCGGATATCCTTGCCGTATTTTTCACGCCACGGCGCGATTGAAGCATTCCATGTCCCGACCTCAATCGGAAACATCGTATTCACGCCGTTCTCGAGCCAGATAGGAATCAGTGAATCGATCCACCCATCGCAATCGAGAGAAATGATATCGATCCCGTTAGCCTTCAACAGGTCGGTTATTCTTTTATAGTGCGGTCCCACATATTCAGCGAATATCGTCGGAACCACCAGCGGACCGTTCTTGAAACATATGTCCTCCCAGAAATGCGCAAAATCGAATTTCACACCTGATTCGAGGACTGTTTTGACTTTTCTGTAGCAGAGCATTCCCATTGTATCGATTATTTCACGATAGAGATCTTCATCATCCGCATACAAATAACTGATACCCTCAACTCCCATGATATCACGGATATCACCGTAAAGACTTCCGCAATGAAGTCCCAGCGGATTCTTCCTTTCCTGCCCCTTTAGTTTCTGCAACGCCGCTTTATCAACGCGTTCTTCCTTCCATTCAAAACGCCTCTTGTAATGCTCTTCCCATGACGCACGGTCTTTCAACAGATGATCTATCTCAGCTGGAATCCCGCTTGCATTTGGATTTTCCACAACAACCGAACCGAGATGATTCCTGACATGACGTGAACCATCTGGAAATTCTTTCAACACTTTTCTTTCAAATGACGGTATCAACCCGCTGTTGGAATAGAACATATTCTGCCAGTTGAAATCGAAACCCAGCTTCTGCGCGGCTATATCAGGATCATTCCCGTCCCCGCAGTGTTTCGCCTCCTCCTTCGTCAAATGCCCTTCCGCCGTCCACTTCTCGATCGTCTCCGTCCACCAGCCGAAATGAACCAGCGGCAAATGATCATATTTCTGATATCTTAAAACCGCCAACGCTCTTTCCCTGTTTGTCATATATCCCCCTTTAGATTTTGCTCTCAAATTTATAAGTTCCCGAACCGACAGAAACGATCTTTCTTCCACCTTCTGCCGGTAGATGTATGTCAGCCTTACAGTTCACCGGGACAGTGACTTCCATTCTAAAGTAATTATCTTCCCGTTCCCAGTTACAGACAATCTTCCCGTACATGCTCTGATGCCAGGCCTTTACCCATTTCAAATCGCCGACGGGATTAGGGCGTATGATGATATTTTTAAAGCCGGGCTTTTCCGGATCCGGATTTATGCCGGCCAGTCCTTTATAAAACCACGCGCTGATATCGCTGTACATGTGATGATTGAGCGATGCACCCTTTGTCCAGCACTCCCACAAAGTGGTCGCGCCCTGCTTGATCCAGTTGCCCCAGCTGGGAAAATCTGTCTGCGTCGCAATAGCATACGCCAAGTCCGCCCTCCCGGCATCAGTCAGCACTTGCATCACATATTTCGTACCAAGAATACCACAGTCAATGTGCCTTTTGGCTTCTTCTACACAGCGAACCAGATGTTCAAGAATTTTATCCGCCTCTTTATTTTCCACCAACCCCTGATACAGCGCGCATGAATAGGAAGTCTGCGAATCACCGCTCACCTCGCTACTGCCGGCATCAATATATTTACGCCGGAACGCGGCGCGGACGGTCTTCGCGAGCCCGGCATACCGTTTCGCATCCGCCTTCTTGCCGAGCAGTCTCGCCGTCTCAGCCAGCACAACCGCATCGATATAGAAATAACCGGTCGATGTTACTTCAGCAGGACATTTCTGCTTCTCGGGCGGGGCCCAATCGCCGAGACCAAACTGAACCGTACCGTCCGGTGACATGCTTTCCATGAAGCTGACATATTTCTTCATGCAATCGTACTGATCACGCAGAATCTGAATGTCACCGTCGTAAATATACATGTACCACGGAATCAGCACAGCCGCGCTGTCCCACGCCGGGCCGCTCCCCCAGTTGAACCCCCACCCGCCGGAAGGAACAATTCCCGGAAGCTGGCCTGTCCGCCGCTGACAATCACGTATATCCTGCATCCATTTAGCGTAGGCAGTCATCGGATTGAAATTCAGGAGCACCTGCTCCGCCGAAAGCAAAGCATCTCCGGTCCATCCATTCTTCTCGCGGTGCGGACAATCCGTCGGAATCCCGTGATAATTCCCAAGCGTGGCCCAGCGTGCACAGCGCTGGATATCGTTCAGCAGTTGATTCGAACACGAGAACTCACCGCGCGTCGCAAAATCCGTATACACCACACGCGCGTCGAGGCTGTCGAGTGTCGGCGTGCCCGGGAATCCTGTCACCTGCACATACTGGAATCCATGATATGTAAATCGCGGCTCCCACTCTTCAGCACCTGTTCCTTTCAGGATATAGCGGTCAGTCTGACAATCGCCGCTCTTGATGAAACACGCGATGTTACTCTGATCAATATCACCATCCGCGAAAACCATCTCCGAATAACGCAACGTAACCTCGGTACCGGCCGGACCCTGCACCCTGAGCCTTGCCCAGCCTGAAATATTCTGCCCGACATCATAAACCCAAACACCTTCTTTAACCTGCTTCAACCCGACAGGTTTCAGCGTCTTCGTGATCCGGATCGGAGTCATCTGCTGGCTTCTCAAAATGCCGCCCGGCGCCGCAATTATCTGGGCTTTCCGCCATGTGCTGTCGTCAAATCCCGGCGCCGCCCAGCCCGGCATTTCCAGCCGCGCGTCATACGTCTCACCGTTCCGTAAACCGTCAAACACGACCGGACCCGTACCCGTACGCCAGCTCTCATCGGAACAGATGATCTCCTCTGTCCCGTTTTTGTACTTAACATGAAGCTGTAAAAGAAGTTTGGGCACATGCCGCCACGGCGCCTGCTTGAAATCCCAGACTTCCGCCGTATGACAGTCATACCAGCCGGTGCCGAGAATGACGCCAAGAACATTCTCCCCCTTCTTCAGCAGTGAAGAAACATCCCGCGTTTGATAATAAACTGTTTCATCATACTTACTGAACACCGGCGCCAGCACCTCATCGCCGGTTTTATTTCCGTTCACATAAAGCTCATAATAACCGAGCCCTGAAACATAAACGCGCGCGGACTCAACCGGCCCTTTCAGCTTGAAACTCCTGCGCAGATGCGGAGCCGGTGGCGGATAATTCTTCGACTGAACCGAGGAAAACGCAATAGCCGGATCGTGCCGGATCCACTTTGCCATCCATTCCGACCCGGAAAGGAACGCCATTTCCCAGCAGGCCGTTTCACTCCATTCACCCGGATTGCCCTTTACATCCCATACCTGCACCTTCCAGAAACAACGCTGACACGATGATAGCTTCTTTCCCTTATAGACAATATGGCATGAATTCGACGACTTTACCTTCCCAGTATCCCAAAGATCTCCGCGGTTCTTCACCAGCGCTTTATCATCAGTCGCCACGAGAACTCTATATGCCGACTGCTTCTGCTCCTGCTCATCCGAAAAAAGCATCCAACCCAGCCTCGGCTGAAGCGTTTCCACGCCAAGCGGATCAGTCAAATAGTTACAAGTTAAATTCCCGATTTTCATTTTCTGTCTGATGGTTTTTCTTTTCACGTAATTTTTCCCCATTAAGATTCACAACAACATCCAAACTTAATCTCTTTGCTGTTTTCTCCGCTTCCGGGCAAAACATTTTACTTTTTGATGATGTAAGGTGTTTTATTCAGACGCTCGGCACCGGATCTCGTCACCAGAAAACCGTCTTCAACACGTAAGCCGCCCAACGGTGTATTGAACATGGGTATATCAATGGAGATAACCATATCAAGCGAACTGGCCAGACCATTCTGATATCCTACACCGTCCCATCCGATAAACACCATGTAATACATGCCATTATGCCTGAACGGGAAAGGACAATCAATCGCATGGCCGTCAAACACCCCCTTTTTATATGAAGGCGCTAGAACAAGCTTCCCATGTTTATCGGGGGTCAACAGTTTTTTCAAAATATCCTTGTTCATTTTATCCTCTTGCAAACCAGTCGCGGGGCTTTCATCAGACCGCATGGCACGAGCTGGTACCCTTCAAACCAGTGCTCACCGCTTCTCATATATGTATCAGGCCCTGTCCAGACAGGCCATTTTTCCTTTATGTGAAACGGCCCATGCGAATTACGGCGGTGCCCGATAACCTCTATCCTTAATTCAGCCGGCTTGCCGTCAAGCAAATCCGTTATATCCACCTCGTTGGGCTCCCATCCGATCACGCCGGCGCTCTTCCCATTCACCAGCACACGAACCGCCACGCCTCGGTATTCCGGAATACTCATAAATATCCGCTCACCTTTGCGAATACGAGGATTTATCTTGCGGCAGTAACTTACTGATCCAGAGTAAAACGCTAGCCCCTGCTTTGTCCAGTCACCGGTTTTCAGCACGGAAGGAGCTTTAGTAATACTTACCGTCTTCCCCCTTGACAGCCGTTCCGAACATTCCTAGAAGATACACTATCTCCAGACCGGAATGCGTTTCATCATAATCGCATGTCATAAGAATTTCATTCCTGCCCAAACGCACCATATTGGGATCAACAGGTATTTTCCGCAGAGAAAGATCACACCACCATCCGCATTCGGCATCCATCGAGAGCACCTGCCCGTTGACGGCAATTTTGAACGTCTCCGGACGCTCAACGGCAATAAACAAATCACCTTCCGGGATCGTTTCCGCGTCAAACGTGTACAACAGATCAACCGTTGTGCGTTTCGGATTCTTTGCGATAGGCCTCGCCCACGGCTGTACCATGCCGCCGCTACGCGCGGGAATACCCATCGCTTCACGCACAGCCCGGTCCACCCGCAGAATCTCCGCGGCTCCCTGCCATGCCCCGCCCCCTATGCGGTACTGCGGCCGGTCCAGCACAAGATTGGAACATTCAGAAAGTCCAACAGTCCATCCTTTATCAGGAAGCTTATCACCGCGCACCACATTAAACCTCACAGGCCGCGCGATATGAGACGATGCCCGCTTTGGCATCATAAACAAACGACTGCCGAGAGCCGGAAATGCCGTTCGTATTTCCCATTGGCTTCCTTTTTTCACCGCGGTCGCACCCATAACTGCGCCAGTCTCAGGATTCAGCTCAAGCGGTATGCCGCGGCAGTCAGTAAATCCGCGGATACGAACGTCGCCGAACGCGAGTTTGCGGTCCCGCACCAGCGGATGCTCCGTCTGATTCGCTGAAACTGAAGCAAAATCCTCACCTGTATTACAGACAAACAGGTAATATGAGTCCTTATCTTCCCGCAACATGTAAAAGAGAGCGCCGATTTCACCGCCTTCCGGATTTGTTATCGAAAGGCGACGCGCAACTGCCAATGAATCAGCCGCCGCCTTGTTAAACTCCGGGAAACAAGGGCAGGTTTCAGCAAATGCCCGTACATTGCCGGAAACAACACCTTCAATAGCCGACGCGATTTCCCCGACAAACGTAACCGTCCCGCCGGCAGCCTTGAACTTCCGTAGCAAAGCAAGCGTACTGCGCCGCATGGTTTTCGTGAACGGCACCACAACGGCTTTGTAACACGCCTTGCCTATCCGCAGAACCGGCAATCCGCCTTCATTCGTGATAACGGCATGACGCGACATCAGTTCCTCATCACCGAAATCGAAGTCAAGATGCCGGGCCAGGAGCCGGTTTGTCAGCTTCTGAAATGCCATATCAAACGCATGGGTTTCGGCGTTGGCCCGCCAGCCGTTCCGGACAAGCATCCACATGCTCTCAACCGGATGAACCACCAGCAGATCGCGAACCTCCTCGCCGCGTGTCATAACGGCATGCACGCGGGCAAAATAATCTTCAACTTTGGGATAAAATTCCCACCATGGCGATTGATAGAAAATGCCTGCCGGATAATCGCGTTTTGCCTCACCTGACATCGTGTACCAGCTCAAATGCTGACATCGTAAATTGATTCCCATCGCGACCTGCCAGTCGCCGAGCGCCTTGTGGCCGGCAAAAGGAAAGTCCCACCCCGTACAGCCATAGGTTTCGGTCAGCCGCCATTTCCAGCCAAACTGATGCGCCGCGGATGTCATCTGTTTCGCTGTGTTGAAAACACACCAGTGCTCCGTCAACAGGTCTATGCCCGGCGCCTGCATATATTCGTATGTACGCATACAGCTTCCAACCATATTTGTCTGGCTGGAAAGATTATCTTCCTCAAGCTGGTGACCGGTAAACAGAAGTTTATTTTTGACGCACCATTCACCTGTCTGGCGACAGAAAGCATTCACATAAAGATGCGTTACGCAATCATGATAATGGTAACGCGCGGGTTTCATGTATTCACCTTCCACGTCGTACACCAGTTCAATCAAATGAGGTACAATGTCATAGCCGTAGCGTTTTTTGAAAACCGCCTGCAGGTGTCCCGTCCAGGGAAGGCCGCCGGGGTCTTTGGTATTGACGTCATAGTGAAGTTTATTGCCGTGATTGGGTTCATCGGTGAACATTCCCGGCACGGTTTTGCCAAATTCATTGCCGAAATGTTTGCGGTATGCTTCATGCGTCACCCGGATGAATTCTTTCACCGCTTCATGATTAAGAGTGTCAAGATATGTATAACCGTTATACCAGTTGCTGTTAGGATGAATTTCAACGGTAAAAGCGATTAAATTCTCGCCTTCAGCCAGCTTCGGAGGACGCTTGCCGCGCGGCACTTGGCGGACATTACGCGCCACATGACCGTCAAGACGGGCAATAAACGCCGCTGAAATATTTGAGGTCCATTTAAATCCGGTTGAGGAATCCAAAACTTTCATCGTCAGCATCCGCATACGGTATTTCGGATTTTTTGTCACCAGCCCGCCGGCGGCGCCTGAAGGCCACCTGTCTTCATCATAAAGCCAGGCATTCATTCCAAGCTTCTTTGCCTCGTCCACACAAGCGCCGACACAATCAAACCATTCCTTCGACAGGTATGCCGTGTCAAGACCCACACGCGAATGCATAAAGAACCCGCCAAGCCCCATACGGTGCATGATTCGTATTTGACGTCTCAACTCTGCCGGTTCGAGTTTTCCATTCCATGCCCAGAATGGCGCACCCCTGTACTGCATGCCGGGATTAGCAAATTCTTTTTGAAGTTTTTTATCCATTACTGATCCCTTTCTTGATTAACAGATCCCCTATTTCCTGATTAAATAAGGTGTTTTATTCAGACGTTCAGCTCCGGTCTTGGTCACCAGAAAACCGTCTTCGACACGTAAGCCGCCCCACGGTGTATTGAACATGGGTATATCAATCGAAATCACCATGTCCGGTTTTAACACGGTTTTTGAGCTCGGCCCGAAAATTGGAGCCTCAAATTCAATTACACCAACGCTGTGAATGCCGGAATAAAGAAAATAATTTCCCAGCCCGGCATCAGTCATAATACCGCGCCCTATACCTTCCACAATACAGCCCTCTATTCCCGGTTTTATTGCCTTAAAACACAATGCCTGCGCCTTATTTGCGGCATAAACAGCTTCGATAAGTTTCGGATGCGGCCTGCCTACAATAACCGGCCTTGCGATTGCCGCATGATAACCTTCATACCGCGGCGCTAAAGTCAGCACTACCAGATCGTTTTTCCCGACCTTGCGCATGGTCGTGCGCGCGAGAATCGGACGCGTGTTCGGCCCCGACGCAACTATAGTATCAATCCCCATCCCTTCTGATCCCATTCTGCGCATCGCGTATTCCGCTTCCGCCGCTATCTCCCGTTCCGTAACGCCGGGCTTTATAACTTTCACCGCCGCCGCAAACCCTGCTTCCGCTATTTTGTAGGCGTACTTTATCACCGCAATCTCAGCAGGCGTCTTTATCGCGCGCAATGCAAGCACCTGACTTTCCGCGTCTATCCACTTCGCTAACGGCAATGCTTTCCTGAACGACTCCACCAGCTCGCTGTTCATTAAAGATTTTCCTGCCAACCCGGCGCGTTTTACGGCTTTAGGGTTTTTGGCAACTTCGCGAACAATTTCCGCCAATCCCTGAATTTTAGAGAACGGATAATCCTCGTCAGGATGCGTGAACTCGCGCAGAACGCGGACATCGCTTATCTGCCCAACGTGTCTGGCATACTCGTCACTTTCCGGCCCGCAGAGAAGAATCGGTTTGCCGGATGGAAAGATAAGAATACACACAGGCTCGAAATGAGCCGGATAATCCGCCAGCCAGCGGCCATGCGCCGGACCATACGCCGCCCTGTCATCCGCGTATGCAATGAGAATATCCAGCTTCTGCGCGCGCATCATGTTTTGAACTTTTTTCCAGCGCAACGGGTACTCGTTTGGCGGTATTATCGGCATATTTCTCTTCATCTCTTATTTCCTCCCTGCTTTTTCTGTGTATTCACGGAACAGTTTTATATAAATTTTATAATTCCCCAGAGAAACACCCGGCGGAGTCTGATGATCAACCGATGGAATAAATCCGCCCGATTTCATTACCGGAAGAAGCCGCTCAAATTCAGCGCGCATCTCTTTTTCGCCTTTAGACATAACCATTTTATCATACGCGCCAAGCATCAGAAATTTGGGATATCTTTGACGTATTTTAGCCACATCAACACCCGCTTGTCTCTCAAGCGGATAAACACCCTCTATCCCGGCTTCTTCCATCCACGGGATCATCTCCGTGATGTCACCATCACTGTCAATAAGAACCTTTGTGCCGGATTTCTTCAGAACCGGAATCAGCTTCTGATAATAAGGCAACAGAAACTCTTTAAACAGTTCATACGACAACATCGAACCGTGATTATAAGACATGTCCTCGGCCAAACCGATCATGTCCGGTTTCAAAACAGGAAACAGCGCTTTCATGGCCCGGATATGAAACTCCGTAAGATCACTGTTGATTCTGTGCATGAGCTCGGGATAGTCATAGAACGCGTAAAGATGTTTTTCGATTCCGAAAAGCGTTCTGGGAAACCAGAAAAAACCGTCCAGCCAGATACGGATGATGATCTCGCCCCTCTCGTGCTGTTCACGCCGATTCATAACGTCTTTCATCAAACCTTCTATTGATTCATCAGTGTACAAATACGGAAGTATGGCTTCGTACGTTTTCTCATCTTCTATTATACCGGCGCCATGTGACGCCGGATTAGGACACTTGCCTGATCTCGGGCCAGCTCCCAAACAGATCATCTTATCTATTCCAAAGTACGTATGAGAACCATCCCATGTGGTATCCTGAGGCATGCCTTCTTTCTTCCAGCGATCAATAGTCAGATCCCACCACGCGGCCCACTCCACCATAGGCAAACGGTCAAACGGCCTGAAATCCAGCGCCGCATTAAATCTTTCGCGACAATTCATTTCCTTCATCCTTTTCACGCCTTTCCGCAATATAACAAACACACTTCCGCCATTAAATGAAGCGCCATTACTATAAATATAACTCCATATTTGACAAGATATTAACCCGCATTTTGCGATTTGATCAATTTGCTGTAAATCGCTCCTCTACGGCCCTTTTACCAACACTTTGGCTTTCAGTAACGCAGCATGACAGGCGCGCATGTGTCATTGGGATTTACCACGGAGTCACGGAGACTCGCGAATACCGCCAGTCCGCTCTGCGGTCTGCCGCCATTCGCTCACCGGTTTGCATGGAGAGAAAGAGTTTGCCAAACCATCCTTTGAAAAAGAGTTCAGTCGCATGATAGGCCATGGAGAGGACGACGCGGCTGTGGGTGCGAGGCCCGCCGCGGGCCGAAGCTACCCACCAGCCGGTTGTTGTGTGCCTCCATCTACTCCACAAACTCGACTCGCAACGTGCCGTGAGGGGTGTAAGCACAGAGAGTGATGAACCGGTTGTCATCCGGGAATCTAACCCTCTTGTACGCTCGCATCCTGTCCAGAATGTCCCCCCAGTCTTGCGACATCAGATCCCGGCGTCGGACGGTCTCCGGAATATCGAACTTCACAAGGAAGTCGTCGATCTTGCCCCGGAGATAATCGGGGGTTGACACTTCTCGATTCCACGCGACGTGTGCCAGCCACATCAACGGGTGCATAACCTCGGAGTGGCCTGCACTTGGACTCTTGAGGCCTTGCATTGCTATTTCGATCAAGATGTCCGACAGTTTCCTTTGTTCCATTTTGCCTTCCGCTGAATATGTATTAATTTGACGTCAATACAAACAATATTCAGCTCGATGTGAAACTAAACTACTATATTTTGAATTATGATGGCGCTGTATTTTGGTCCTGTCAAATATGAAATAGCGTGAAATCGGAACAGGCAGGGCGGAATATAGAATTTCTTTCAACAAATAATCTAACTTGAAAAAAGAACAGAAAGCGCCATAATTAGATCATGATAAAAATTGACGATATTAAAAAAATAGCATTACCGGCGTGTCGGACATTCAATGTGCGCCGGCTGGATGCTTTTGGATCAATCGCGCGAGGCACCGCCTCGTCATCAAGCGATGTAGATATGATTGTCGAATTCACCGAGCCTGACAAAAATCCAGCAAAACGTTTCTTTGGTCTTCTTCATCAGTTGGAGGACTCTTTGGGTTGCAATGTTGACCTCATCACCATAAACAACTTGCGAAATCCTTATTTCAAGACACATATCCTGAAAGAAAGGATTCTCATTTATGAAGGATGATATTAACCCCATCCCTAAAGTCGTTTCCCTAATTCTGACTTTTTAAATTCTTAATTTTTCTTCTTCTCCATTGACTCAATACCCACATTCATCCACACTTTCCCGTGATTTTAAGACCAATGGGAAATCTAAAAAACAGGGAATAAACACCATGAAAAAAAACTGCTCTTATTCAATTATTCTCACGATCCTGACCATGCTTATTATCAATTCCTCAACTCTACCCTCTGCCGTCGCCGAAGTGAGCCTTCCTAAAATATTCGGCAGTCACATGGTTCTCCAGCAGGAACAGCCTATCACCATCTGGGGCTGGGCCAATCCAAATGAAAAAATAACCGTGCAACTGTCATCCCAAACACAAGAAGTGCAGGCAAATGAAAAAGGAGAATGGAAAGCCATCCTGCCGGCACTGAAAGCTGGCGGCCCTCATACACTCACCGTCAAAGGATCAAACATAATCACATTCGAGGATGTACTTGTAGGCGAAGTATGGCTGTGCTCCGGACAATCTAACATGGAAATGGGTATGACTATAATTCAGAACGGTCAGCAGGAAACTGCGGCCGCCAATTACCCCGATATCCGTCTCCTTATGGTGGCCAACCGCTGGACGCCTGAACCGCAGAAAGATATTGAAGGAACCTGGAAAGCATGCACGCCGGAATCCGCCGCCGAAGGCGGCTGGGGCGGCTTTTCAGCTTGCGCCTACTTCTTCGGACGCGAACTGCACAAAACACTGAAAGTGCCGATCGGCCTGATTGACGCCACCTGGGGCGGCACACGCATCGAATCATGGACACCGCCTGAAGGTTTCGCTGCGGTTCCAACATTTAAAAATGATCTCAACCTCATCCTGATGGGCAACCCCGGCTCTTCTGTTCACAAACAACGCCTCGAACATCTTTTCCGGCAAACAGAGGAATGGATTTCCGCGACAAAAACCGCCATGAGCAAAGACCTGCTTGAATCTCCAATGCCGGCATACCCGCCTGAACTCGTTTTCCCGCGCGACCTGCAGAATCCCACCGCGCTCTACAACGGAATGATCCACCCGCTTTGTCCGTTCGTATTGCGCGGCGCCATCTGGTATCAGGGCGAATCGAACAACGGCGAAGGCATGCTTTATGCCGAAAGAATGAAAGCTCTCATCGGAGGCTGGCGCAGTATCTGGTCCGCAAAAAATGGCGAATACCCCTTCTACTTCGTCCAGATCGCGCCGTTCCAGTACGGTATTTACAACATGCCCTCACAGACTGAACAGGAGTTGTGGGAAGCACAGGCGGCCGTGGCAAGGGAAATACCCGGCACCGGTATGGCGGTTATAAACGACATCGGCAACATAAAGGACATCCATCCGGTCAACAAACAGGATGTAGGCAAGCGGCTCGCCATGATGGCGCTGGCAAAAACTTACGGCAAAAAAGACATCGTCTACTCCGGACCGGTTTTCAAGGATATGAAAATCGAAGACAATAAACTCCGTATAAGTTTTGACCACACCGGCAGTGGACTTGCCAGCCGCGACGGCAAACCGCTCGACTGGTTTGAAATCGCAGACACTGACGACGGATGGTTTGTCAAAGCCGACGCTGTAATAGACGGGGAAACAGTTGTTCTTTCAGCCGCCGGTGTCAACAAGCCGGTTGCAATGCGCTTCGCATGGGACGAGACAGCTGTTCCCAACCTGATGAACAAGGACGGGCTCCCTGCCGGCTCTTTCCGTGCAGGCACAATACCACAGCGCGACTGGATGAGCGCGAATGTGCCGGAAGCAAAAAATTTCACACTTGTCTATGACCTTGATCTCGCCAAACTAGCACATGATATCAAGTATGATACGGATAATCACACCTCAATCAGCAAGCCGTTCGACCGCATAGCATACAGCCTTGAACTGCAGGGGGGAACAGGAAGCATGCAGTGCGTGTATGTCTCAATGGATGCTTTCACGCAGGATCCCGCCAAAATTGGCATTCCGTCCGCTAAATCCGGATCGTTTTTCCAGCAGAGTATAACCAATATGAACGTTTTCTCGAACGTAAAAGGCATCACCACTGGTATTGGCCTTGCCAGCGGCAATATCGAATTATGGCCGCACAACTATGCCCAACTCAACACGGCAAATGTGCCTAACGCGTCCGGACAGATATATGACTGCGGCGACCAGCCTGTCGAACCACTGGACGGCTACGGCTCCATGCAGATTCACAACAATGAAGCCAAACAGACACTGCTGGCAATCAATCACTGGCCGGCAGGCGTAAACGCCGATATAGGCATTGGGAACAGGGCGTCAGACAACACCGACTGGGCATTCGCGGGCAACGCCCAGTCTTTCAAACTCAAACGCCTGCGCGTACTGGTCCACTGCAAGTAATATTCATGAAATCCTTCGCGAATAGCGCGCCGATCCGCGTTATTACTGATAATTTAAAATTAAAACAAGAAGACTTGACTTGTAGCTACACTATAACTACACTGTAATTATGAAATTGCTGAGATTTGAATGGGATGAAACAAAGAATCTGGAGAATCATCGCAAGCACGGTGTATCATTCCTTGAAGCTCAAACGGTTTTCTTCGATGAAAATGCCATTGAATTTTACGACGATGAGCATTCCGAATGGGAAGACAGATTTTTGCTCCTTGGACTAAGCACCAAGTTAAGAGTGTTACTGGTTTGTTATTGCCTGCGCAAAAAGGGCTCTGTCATCCGGATCATTTCTGCAAGAAAAGCCACAAAAAAAGAACAGGAACTATACCCCAAGAGGTGAACTATGAAAAACGAATACAACTTAAGCAGAATGAAAAGCCGGCCAAATCCATATGCCAAGCGGCTCAAAAAGCAATTAACGATCCGCATGGGCGTGGATATCATCGATTATTTCAAGACCATGGCGGCACAAACCGGCATACCCTATCAAAATCTGATCAACCTGTATCTCAGAGAATGCGTCATCACGCGGCGGAAGTTGCAGATAAAGTGGGCGTCATAAGATAAATAATCAGGACTGGACATTCTCCGGCAATGCCGGGTCATTCAAACTCAAACGCCTGCGCGTACTGGTCCATTATAAATAATTTACAAAAGCCGGTTTTTATGCGTATTGTATAAATACAGGAAATTAAGGGTTTGAATGAACAATTTTCGATATGACACATCAGGGCACTGGTACAAAGGTAACACTCACATCCACAGCACCGCGTCAGACGGCGGATGCGACTTTAAAAAGCTCGCCGCCATGTATCATTCTGCCGGCTATGATTTTCTGTTCCGCACCGACCATTGGATAACATCAGACACGAAAGGCGATACAGAGCCTTATCCCCTGCTCTGGCTGGATGGAATGGAAATGGACGGACAGGACCATTCGGGCTCTTATTTTCACGTGGTATGCCTGGGCCGGGTAACCGGCGTAAAACGCGAGGACGGATTAGAGGCTGGATTGCAGTCCGCGCGCCGGCAGGGAGCGCTGACCGTTGTTGCCCACCCGCACTGGTGTGGCAATTCATTGGAAGACTGCCAGCGATTGCAATTTGACGGCATTGAAGTGTACAACCATGTATGTCAGTGGCTCAACGGCAAGAGCAATGGCTTGGTACACTGGGACGCCGCCCTCATGTCCAATCCCGATACACTGGCGTTCGCGTCGGATGACGCCCACCTGTGCCCCGAACACCCCGGATGGAACGGAGGCTGGATCATGGTCAACGCCCCGGAATGCACATATACCGGAATCATGAACAGCATTCACCGCGGTAATTTTTACTCAACCTGCGGCCCTGACATCTATTCACTGTCATTCGACGGAACCAATCTGCACGCGACTATGTCACCCGTGCGTTTCGCCCGATTGGTCGGGCCTGGCGCTAACGGCATGAGAACCGGTTCTTTCGATGGAAAACTGATCGAAACCGTCAGCTTTCCCCTTCCGGACGACTGGAAATATGTCTATCTCGAAATCGAAGACGAACATGGCCGCAGAGCATGGACTAATTCACTGTTCACAAAAAATGGTAATCATTAAATGCAAACATCACGCGATATCATAGACGGTCTTTTCAGGAACAAACCTGTTGAACGCTTGGGATTATACGACTCGCCATGGGACGACACCTTTACAAAATGGGTCAAAGAAGAATCATACCCGGCGGATGATAAAGGAAATCCGGTAAACGCAACAGATTTCTTCAATTTCGACATGAGCGGTTGCGGAGGATGGTTCAACAAGATGCCGATCAAGGACCAAAACGAGATCATTGAAGAATCCGACGAATGGAAGGTAACTCGTAACGGAGCCGGCGCCGCTTTGAAATACTGGAAACATAAATCCGGCACACCGGAACACATAGACTTCCGCATGACATCCCGCGCTGTCTGGGAAAAAGATTACCGCCACCATCTGCTCGCCGTTGACAGTTCGCGACTCAACACAGAAAGCACTAGAGAAAACCTGAAAAAACAGCAGGCAAATAATCGCTGGGCATTCTACGGCGACTTGTTCATCTGGGAAATGATGCGCTGCAGTCTTGGCGATATATGCATGTACGAATCACTTATTCTCGATCCTGAATGGATTCACGACTACAACCGGGTCTATACCGATTTCTTCAAAGCGCACTACAAGATACTTATTGAAGAAGCCGGCAAACCGGACGGAATCTGGCTCTATGAAGATCTCGGCTTCAATAAGGGCCTGTTCTGCTCACCATCCATTCTCGAGGAACTGATCTTCCCCTACTACAAAGAAATGGTGGATTTCTTCCACAGTTACGACCTGCCCGTTGTTCTGCATTCGTGCGGCGGCATAAAGGAAGCACTGGGTTTGATTGTCGGAGCCGGATTCGACGCGCTTAACCCCATGGAAGCAAAAGCGGGATGTGACGTCATCTCATTCGCCAAACAATACGGCGATAAACTGGCGTTCGTAGGAGAAATGGACGCGAGAATTTTCGAGGCGGGCAATAAAGATCAAATCCGCAAAGAAGTTATACGCCTGTGCACATCACTAAAAGATATCGGCGCGCGTTACGTTTTCGGATCCGATCATTCCATATCACCGAATGTGAAACTGGAAAATTTTAAATACGCCATTGATATATACAGAGAAAACATGATGTATTAACCGCCGGATTTGGCATAAGAATTAAGCCCTTTGCAGAAAGAATTTGGCAGGACTTGTCCTATCGAACCAGTCATGTCGAAAGACGTGATAACAGGATTTATCATGTCTTTTCCCCTGAAAACAAACCCGACACTCACTGTTTCCTGATAAAATTATTGTTCAATATCACACGCGCAGAGTTAAGCCCTGCCTTTTCGCGCCAGCACACCTTCCACCTTCGGCATGTACTTGCTCCAGTGATCCATGAACCTGAGCTGTCTTTCCGCTTTTTTCCGCATCTCTTCCCGGTTGGACTCAAGAGCCACATGAATGTTTCCCAGAAATCCTTTCGCCTCTTCAGGATCGCTGTCTATATAGAGCTGAGCCGCCTGCGTAAACGCCGTCACCGCTTTCTGCTCAAGATCATCCTGCAGGAAATATCCGAAAAACACGCCAAGATCCTTCCCCTGCACGCCAAGCAGTTTCATCTTCTCACGCAGATATTTAAAACGCCTTACATCCGAACGCATGCGCGCCCAAAACCGCTTACCGCGTTTCGGGGGCAGATGCGTGACCCACATGTTCTGATCAAACACATACGCGAATCCCTTATAATGCGCCTGTATCACATAATCATCATCCTCGCCGCGCGGCAGGGCAATCTGATCATACGGCACATGCAAAAACAGCTTGCTGTTTATGGCCATGTTCCCGCCGAAAGCCACATGACAATCCGTGATGGGGCCCTTTCTCTGAAACGCCTGCTTCACAGCCGCGTTGAACAAATCATCTTTGGGCCATGTTTCGAACGGAACTTTAACCTGACCGTCATAAAATTTACTGCCTTTCGCGTCAATATAGTAACCGCTCTTGCCGTAAATCGTTTTACCCTTGAACTTCTTGCCCATATCGCCAAGCGCCTTCTTCATATAGCTCGGATCATCAATAATCTCATCGTCATCAACTTGTATGACATTGTCAAACCCGCGCGTAATGGCATACATGAGCGACATATTCCGCAAACGTCCGTACATGTTCATATTGAAAACATCTTCATACGAAGAAGGAAAGCCCGCCTTCATGAGCGCCTTCCAGATTCCTTTTATGTCCTCACCCGTCAAAACATGAACATCAAGCGGAAACCGCTTCGCGATTTTCTGAAGATGTTTTTCAATAACCGGATTTGTCGGACCGGGAAACAAAAGAACATGATCCTTAATCCCGCGTTTCACAAAGTTGGCAAGCATGCGAGGAACCTCACCCTCCTGAGAAACGGGTGTCGGATGATCATAAAGTTCCCAAGCACCGTCTTTTCCTGTCGTCCAACACGTATACACCGCTATACAATTTCGCATATATCCATCTCCTCCCTGTTTTTATGTTGCCGCTTTATATCACATTGTTTTTTGTTTTTGCATCCATAACTTAATAATTTTTCATCACCCGAAAAACCCGTATTAATTCCCCGGCATAGGCACTTTTTCAGGCTCATTGTCCTTCGGTGACTCTTTCTTTGAATCCTCCGTGGTGTCTTCCATGGTATTCTCTGATTCTTTCACGGTTTTCACCAGCTCAGCCCAGATATAAGCGCCGATTTCCGGATTACCCAACGGCGGACGGTACGCGATGAATATGCAGTCCGTTTCAACCATCATTGCAATATACATGGAATAAAACCGCTTCCGGGTGCTTTTCTCCTCCACATCGAGAAAAATAACCTGACAACCATTAACAACAACCCGCTCGCTCTTGAGCACCTGATATCCGGAAATAGACAACACATGTCTGAGCGAATAGCCGTTGTCTCCGAAAAACTCATTGGTAACCTTGTCGTAACCAACTGATTCGGACTTGTTTCCGTAAATCCATCCGGTGTCCTGCGGCAGTTCCTGTGTAACCTGCACCTGATAAATCTTATTGGACGGCATCCAGTATGAAAACGCGGGCATATTTCTCACACCAACATACACATAATTTTCTGGTATGCTTAAAGTTACCGGCATCTTAACGCTCAACTGACCGCCCATAAATTCGTTAAGCGATACCTGCTTAAGAGGAATGTCAACTACCTCGCCGCCGGGCAGTTTAACCGAAGAAGTGGAGCATCCTGCCGAAACAACCACCATAAGCATGATGATAAATATTTTATTCACCTTTTGTTCAACCCCTATCGCCATAAAATAATCAGACACCCCGTCCCGCTGTCAAAAGTTGAAATATTGACTGATAACGCCGTGGTGATCAAGCTGATTCGACAAACTTCCCAACGAACACACCCCCCTTCCCCCTTCTTACTTGGATATTGGATGTTGGTTGCGGAGGTCCGGACGAAGTCCCGGCATCCGCAAGTTTATTATGGTTGGTGACTGTCATAACTAACCCATTAATTACTGTGTTATTGTGCAAAGTAAAACCAGGCTATTTAAGTAGTCATGTGTTCTAAACCCTTTTTTATCGAGGGAAACGGCTGTTTTTTCCTACAACCGCTGTGCCAAACTACCAGCACACTCTGTGTTATTCAGCGCGATTTTTTTAAAAAAGGTCAATTACGCGTCAATCGATTTTCTGTCCAGTTTTCTCCCTCGTCACCCTGAATGAAAAGTAGAGACCTGTTTTTTATAACAGCGTCTAGGAGATTTAGCCTTTCATGCTATCTGACCCCTCTATCTTTCAATGTCGAGCTTGTACACAACGCCCGGCTCGGTAGTAAACTCAAACGTGCCGTCTTCCGAAGGTCTGACGTTTATCTGCTTTTCACCACGTTTAATTCCGCGCAGGCCATGAGCCGACAGCCGGCACACGCCGCCGCGCAATGACCGCACGTCTCCCTCAACCAATCGCCCGGCTTCCCAACGGATCGACACTTCAAATCCGCCAACCGCCATAAGACCCGACACACGGCCATCACTCCACGAAGGCGGGAGCGCCGGCAGAAGCTCAATCCGGCCGTCATGACTCTGAATTAGCATCTCGGCGATTCCCGCGCCAAGCCCGAAAACACAGTCCATCTGAAGACTGCCGGCCGTCATGAAATTCATGCCGAGCCCTTTGTAGATTCCCTTCGCGATAAGCCCGCAGATCTCCTGCTCCTTCAGGCGGGCAAAGAGACTTATCGCCCACGAAGCCGGCCAGCCGCCCCCGAACGCGCCATGGGTGTAACGGCGTAACATTGACTTGCGACAGGCTTCGTACAGTTCAGGATTACGGCGCGGCGTAAACAGGTTCCCCGGATAGAGACCATACATGTGGGAAACATGCCCCATGCCGGGATTACCTTCCCGGAATTCAAAGCACCACTCCTGCAGTTGACCGCCACTCCCAACCTTGAACGGATAGAGCCGCTTAATGGCCCGATCAAGCCGGTCATGGAAATCCGACCGGACTCCAAGCAGTTCGGCGGCATGCCCGCAATTCTCGAACAATTCGCGGATGATCGACAGGTCCATCGTGGACGATTTCGAAACCGAGGTGGTGACATCGTCAGGCGGCTGACCGCCCTCGTCAGGAAAGAAACTGTTCTCCGGCGATGTCGAAGGCGCGGTCGAAAGATAACCCTCCTCATCCTCGACAAGAGAAGAGAGCAGAAATCTCGCCGCGTCCTCCATGAGCGGATACGCGAACTCGGCAAGATATTTCATATCGCCGCCGTACTCAAAGTGCTGCCACAGATGCCGGCACAGCCATCCGGTGGCCATCGGCCACCACGCCCAGCAGGCGAACCCGGCCGACGGCCAGGTCGACCGCCACAGGTCAATGTTGTGATGCACCACCCACCCATCCAAACCGTACCAGTCCACCGCGGTCTTACGCCCGCTCGCCGCGGATTCCGCCACGAGATCAAGCATCGGCCCATGACACTCGCTCAAGTTCAGTACTTCAGCCCCCCAGTAATTCATCTGCACGTTGATATTGGTGGTATAGTTGCTCGACCACGCAGGCTGAACAAGATGGTTCCATATCCCCTGAAGATTAGCGGCCTGCGTCCCGGGACGTGATCCGGCAATAATAAGATAACGCGTGTACTGCAACGCAAGCGCGGCCAACGACGGATCTTCCGTATCCGCCTGAAGCGCCATCCGCTCGCTCGTGGAGCGCCCGTCCGGTACGGCTGAGCCTATTTCAATGCTGACCCGGCGGAACCGTTTTCCATGCTCGTCAACGTGCCGCTCACGAATCTTTTCCCATGAAGACGCGCCGGCGGCAGCGATCGTGTTCCGGCATTTCGCGGCAACCGCGGCAGTGTCAGTGTCCCGCGCGCCAAGATACCCGGAATAATTAGTGTGCGCCGCAAGCAGAAAGACGATAGAACGCGCGCCGTCAACCGATAAACGATCCACGCCCGCCGTCACAACACCGTCCGTTTCCACAACGCGCACAACAGCCGCGAAACGAATGCTCTTCGATACATCATCCGGAAGATACACCACCGAAGGCTGGGCGGATGAGAAATTTGGTTCCACGTGATCTGGCGCCCGGCCGGCGATGAGGAGCTTATCACCGTCAGCCGAAACCGTGTGACGGAGCAGACTGTTCATCGCGAGACAGCAATTCATGACACCCGAGTCCACCGAAAACCTCACCGCCAGCACCTGTGCGGGGGCGCTTACCAAATACTCGCGTCTGAACCATCGCCCGTCCTCGCGATACTCGATGGTCTCTATGGCCGTGTCGAGGTCGAGCGTCCGCCGGTATGAATCACGGGAGATACCCCCGGCCCGCCGCAGGTACTCGCTTCCCGGATGGCCTCCGGCGTGGGTTGATACGTAAAGCGTCCCGAGCGGCTGATACGACTGCATCCAGATACCGAGCATGCGTTCATTCACCAGGCGGTTAGCCTCAACGAATTTATGCTCAAAAATGAGCCGTCTCGCCTCAGGGAGAAGCATCCGCGCGTTTTTATTCACGTGGCTGGACTCGCTCCCCGACCAGAGGGTATCCTCGTTGATCACAATACTTTCATCAGGCGCGGTTCCAAAAACTGCCGCGCCGAGCCGTCCATTGCCTAGCAGGTGCGCGTCGGCAAACCGTGCGGCTGGTGTTGTTTCCCATAAACGATACGATTCATTACTCATGGCAGAAGCTCCCTGTAGAAATTCCAAAAGGATCGTGTCACCCTGCCACTGACAATAAAACCAGCAGACAACCCGGTCAACATGAAAAACAGCTTTTCCGTTTGTTGACAAGAAATCTCACAACAGCATTTAGGAGGTTTAGCCTTTCATGCTATCTAACCCGTCTATCTGAAATACTTAATTCTTAAGTGGCTGTACCCGCCGAACGGATTCGCACCCAGCACCAGCCGCGTAACTTTCAAACCGCAAAAATCTACTGTCGGCAATAACGCCATTTTATTGTCTGTCATAATCTTCCCCTATTTCCCTTGTTCATATTGCTAATCAACATCTTGATTCTAAACACTCAATTCTCTCATTCGAAAGGGAGACAGGGCCTGCCCTTAAGTGTCTTGCTTCAACCTCACAGAACAAACCACCACTTCCTCTTTAATTAAGCATCAATATAATACTCTAAATCTGATTTGTCACGTCATTCGACATGATTGGTTCGACATGATAAATCATACACAGAATCGGCATTATTGAGCCATTGAATAAGAACCGGACGGTCTATAAGCCTGCATTCTGTGCCACGCGCGAATTCCTGCGCGTCTTCCGTAAACCGGCTCCATCATAATCAGAATCATCAAGCCCATTTTCACGACAGAGGTAAGCTTGAAAACCGTCATCGGCTTTTCCTAAATCATGCAACAATCCCGCATTCCAAGCCCATTCCGATGATTGAAAGGCAGAGGCAAACTTCCCCGCCATTTCTGCAACATTCTTCAAATGCACATCCAACGGCTGCCACTTTTCCTTTGGCTGGCCTTCCAAACTGTGTGCGTAATATCTTTTCTCACTTTTCATGACTCAAACTGTACCACAACCAGAGTGACACAGGATGTCACTGCAGTTTTTTATCAGATTCTTTTTCTTTGAGATAGTTATGTTTTGAGATAATCGGGCGTTTCAGTCGTTTTTCCAGAGCCTTCCGCGCATTCCCGGCTATTTTGCCGCCAGCATGAGCATCGTCTTTTAATTTTGGCATTCCCTCCGAATCTTCCGTGCGGTGTATTTCCGTTGTCGCACGCTCTCCAAGCATTGTGAATATCAGCTCAAAATCATCCATGTGATCTCGCAGGTTTTCCCGTTTCAGCCCTTTCAGCTTCTTGTATTCGTTCGGAGTAACACCAAATGCCGCCTTTGATATCTGGGCTGTCAATATCTCGTAATCCTTGTCCTCCCGCGCCCCTCGTTTCTGCCATTCGTCAGTCAATTCTTCTCTAATAGCAATGCCGCGCATACGCTTTTCAATCCAGTCGTCGCTGTATCCTTTGAGCTTATACAACATCCTTGTACGCTTTGAGGCAAGTTCAGGATCTTCTATTTCCTGCACCCGCTCGTAGCCCACCTTCGCCAGCCATCTCTTGAACGGCTCGGCTTTCGGGGAGGGAATGGATTGAATTAACCGGAATATGCCTTCGGTATTCCAACAGTACATTTTCTGCTTTCCACCCGCAGTGTCCACTTCAAGCATAAGGGGTGGTACAAAGTGTACCCCTCCTTTGGCGAGAAGTTCCGACAGCTCCTTCTCCCTCTCTTTTAATCGTTTGAAATATTGTGCAGGATCTGTGGATCCAGTTAATGATTCAATAATGTCATTGATCACAAACCACCATTCGTTCTGGTATAACATTTTTCTGATCTGTTTGCCTTTGAATAAAGCTATTCGTGTATCTTTTTCCGTACTCATAACGGCATCCTTTCCAATTGTACTATTTCACCGTACGGTTCAATATTCAACTGTCCGATTCTATCGGACACTTCAGAATTCATGTTTCCCGCCTCCCGTTTTGCGCCCGCAGAACATCCGATTCTGTAATCCTGCGCTGACCGGTGAGCGCATGCTTCACCAAATCCAACATGGCGTTGAACTCGCGCTTCCCGGTCAACACCTCTCCATGATCGGCCACCCGCTGCTTCGATTTGATCTGTACTTCCATTAGTTCCTTATCCGTCTTCTCCGGGACTAACAATATCCTGATAATTGGAGAAATTATCACGCTCAGAGACAGGGCCTGCCCTTAAGCATTAGTGTCTTGCTTCAACCTCGCAGAACGAACCACCACTTCCTCTTTAATTAAGATCAATATAATCTTTTAATCTGTCCACGCATGCAATCAATATTTTTTCAACCATTGGATAAGAACCGGACGGTCATAACAGGCAAGAAGTCAGTCCGCCTACGCCAAGGCTTCGGCGGATCTTCCCCAATGGCGGATGTCGGGGCTACGAAAGACAAGTCCGCCACTGCGGATAAGAAAAGAATGCCAATAACCCCACCCCACCCATCAAAAAGAAAACAACCATAATAAAAGCTTTGATTGTTGCTTTGCTCATATTTCACTCGCGTGCGCAAGTGATATCATCTTTTGCCCGCCATTACAAGAATGATAAAATCACCGGCCCGCCTGGAGCCAACGGTCGGGATCGAACCGACGACCTGCTCATTACGAATGAGCTGCTCTACCAACTGAGCTACGTTGGCCTAAAAAAGGTAATAATCATGTAACTTTATAAATGTAGCACGGTAAGTCAAGCACCTTGAATATCATCTTTGACATGACTTGCTTCTGTCTTTTTACCACCGGCTCCGAGCATTCTTATAAGAAGCAGTTCTAAAACCATCTCTTGCGGGACCCTGCTGGATACCAGTTTTACATGGGCGTTCATCAGTGCTTTACGGCAACGCGCCAGTTCCGGCATGGAGAATCCTTTTGCCTGAGCCGCCAGCAGACTTGCCCGGTATGGATGGACTTTACGCGGATCTTTGTCAAATTCTTCAGAGAACCCTTTGTCTATCTCAGGCGGGAGGTCTTTCCATTTCGCTTCGGTTTTTCCGTATGAACTCCGGTCCACCACCAGCCATCCGTTGTTTAGGGCTTCTTTGTAAAACATCAAATCCCTGATTCTGCCGGACAAGCCCATGATGAGGCCTATCGGATTTTCTTTCTGGAAGAACAGTTGCCGGAGTATTTTAAGGCTTCCCGCCAGATCACGCCGGCCAAAAGCGTCGGCAAGATCCCAAGCGAGGGATTCACGGGAGGAGCTAACGATAGTGTCAATATCACTTTTGGTGACTGTTTTGCGGTCCCCCATAAAAAGGACCAGTTTTTCGATTTCATTAACCATTTGCCGGGTATTCGCGCCTACTTTTTCCTGAAAATATGCGATTACATCGCCCGGCATTTTGAGGTCGTTTTTCTGAATGATATCACGCAGGCGCGCGCCGGCATCTTTTTCAGCCTGATAGCCTTTATCGGAAACGGCGAACTCGTGCACCTCGCCGGCGGCACTGCAGGCTTTGAAAAACGCGTATCTTTTATCCACCTTTGGCGCGGTAATGACCAGCACCTGGCCGGAGGACAGTCCTTTGTTTATCAGGGCCGTAAAATCGTTTACCCGCTGTTTCACGGTTTCGGATTTGCCTGTAATGTTATCATGGAAGAAACCGGCGTCTTTGAGCCACACCACCTTGCGAGAGCAAAACAATCCGAGCGTTTGGATGGCTTCTTCGCATCTGTTTAAAGCGGTTATGGCGGCATCCATGGTAGCATCCGGACTGCTTTCGATGATTTCCAGTCCGAGCGCGCGGTCTTCCGGCGGAAGCAGGGTGTCAATAATTTCCCGGGTCTTAGCGGACACCAGGTACTCGTCTTCACCTAATATAAGATAAACAGACTTGGTCATAGTTCAAAACCATAAGCTGAGAAGGGGCAAAAGGGCAAGGCGATTCATGAAATGAGCCTTGTTTATTCGCAAAAACGGTCTCTGACTTTATGGATGACAAGAACGGGCAAATAGCATATTATCCCGAGTTCAGCTGGAGATATTCCTTGAAAGACATTGTTTCAAAAATAAGGACAAAAAAGACAAAAACCCGCGAAAAACAGGCCTGCAGGGCGCCCTCAGAACGCCAGCCTCTGCATAAAAGGCCGATTGCTGGCTTTTTTATAGTTTTTCTGCTCTGGCTGGCAACAGCAGGCCTGCTTTGTTTTCAGCGTATGATGGAAAATCCCAGCTGGTCGCTGGAATTAACGCTCCAACTGGCGAGTGATGTGACATTTCTGCTTATCAGCTTGTTTGCCATAGGTGTATTTATGGAGGCGGTAAACCCCGGTTTCACCAGGAAAAACTCCAAGATATTGCTTATTTCCCTTGTATCGCTGGTTTCCATTATTCCGGCAGGCGCCATTTTTTACATGGCGGGCCGGGTAACCCTGATCCAGCATGATGTTGCTATTTTTCTTATACCTTTCGCCATGGCACCCATGCTTGCGACGATTTTGACTAATAGAAGGATCGGTATAGCGGCGGGTGTATGGACATCATTGGTGACGGCATTTATTGTGGGGCGTAGTTTTCCTCTTTTTATTACAGGCATGATTGTGACTGTATTGACATCTCAGGGCATTCACAGGGTCCGCACAAGGACCAAAGTGCTGAAAATAGGGCTTGCCGCAGGACTTGCGGAGATACCGTGTGTGTTTGCCATTACATCTTTAAAGGGTGTTGACGCGGATATTATCTTGATCCTGAACCAGGCGTCGGCCTGTGTAGTCAGCGGCTTTTTATCGGCAATAATAGTGCTGTTGATTCTGCCTTTTTTTGAGACCTTGTTCCATATTACAACAGACATAACACTGCTTGAACTGTCGGACATGGGCCATCCCCTGCTGGAGCGTCTGGCGATAGAAGCGCCGGGCACATATCATCACAGTCTGGTTGTGGCAAACCTGGCGCAGGCGGCGGCCGGCGAGATTGGTGCCAACACGCTCCGCACAAGGGTATGTTCTTATTTTCATGATATAGGCAAACTGACGAAGCCGGATTTTTTCACAGAGAACATTCAACTGCAGGCCAATCCGCATGATGATCTCCCGCCGAGCATGAGCACGCTGGTTATCATTGCTCATGTAAAGGAGGGTTTAAGCCTTGCCATGCATTACAAACTGCCCGATCCTGTAATACAGGTTATTCAGGAGCATCACGGCACCAGCCTGCTGTCGTATTTCCATCATAAAGCCGTATCACAGATGGAATTCGCATTGACTCACGAAGTAGCGCCGGCAACAAACGGACAGGCGAAAATAAACGAAGCCGACTTCAGGTATCCCGGCCCGAAACCAATTTCACGCGAGTCCGCGATCATCTGTCTGGCGGACGCGGTGGAGGCGGCTTCCCGGTGCATGGAGAAGATCACACCACCCCATATTGAAGGTCTGGTCAATGAGATAATAAACACCCGGCAGATTGACGGACAGCTTGATAATTGCCATCTTACGCTGGCGGATCTGACAAAAATCAAACGATCTTTTGTAATTTCGTTGTTGAACATGTTTCACACCCGGATATCCTATCCAAAAGATGAAAATAGAGATAAACAACAGACAAAAACTAGCCAGGGTGAATAACATTCAACTGAAGAAACTTGTTCTTTACCTCATGGACAAGGTCCATAAGCTTGATCCTGCGTCTTGGGATGAAATATCCATTGTCATAACAGATGACGCGGGAATAAAAGCCGTTAATCAGAAATATCTGAATAAAAACCATGTTACTGACGTAATAAGTTTCCGTTACGCGCCGGCACCCGGCATAAGTGATCTTCCGAGCGGTGAAGTTATCGTAAATCTTCAGAGGGTCCTGGAGCTGGCACGCAAGCGTAAAAATCTGGAACCATGCCGCGAGCTGGCTCTTTACATAGCACATGGATGCGACCATCTGGCGGACCAGACGGATTACGACACTGTCAGCCGCAACAGAATGCGCCGCCGCGAACTGCAATGGCTGGCAGGCGCACCATGGGGCCAAATCATGAAAACTGTTTTCTGCGCAACAATATTCTTTATTATTAACTTCTCATGATCTTAAAAACAAACGCCATAGTTTTACGTGTACTGCCTTTTTCCAGAACATCTCATATTGTGACATGGCTCACGGAAGATTACGGAAAGATCAGCACAATGATAAAAGGGGCATGCCGGCCCAAGAGTCAGTTTCTGGGCCAGTATGATCTGTATTACACCTGCGAAATGCTTTTCTATTCGCACGAACGGAACGGGCTTCATATTGCCAAAGAGTGTACCCCTCTTGAAACACGAACGGCGTTCAGAAGCAACTGGCGGGCGGCTTCATGCGCTTCGTACATAAGCGAACTGCTGACAAAGCTGATTCCTCCCGGCCATACACAGCCTGAGCTCTATAAACTTACCGAAACTGTTTTTGATTTTCTGACAGGCAACGAGATCAAGCCCCAAATTCTCTTCTGGTTTGAGATCCGCCTGCTCTCCATATCCGGCTTTGAGCCGCGTCTCTTCGCATGCGCCAAATGCGGCGCGCCTCTTCCTGAACCGGCCGGATTATCATTTTCAACCGCGCATGGCGGCATCATGTGCGCGAACTGCAGTGCCCAGACAACCACAACGCGCATTCCGCCAGACACACTTGCCATACTGAAAACATGGCAAAATGCCCAGTCTCTACGCAGTGTTTGCAATACCAAATGCACAATAAATCAATTACTTGATTTCCGCAGGATTCTTGGTAGATTTCTGGAATGTCATCTCGATATCATGCCGCAAAGCAGAAATATCGCGCTTGAAATGCTAACACAGGCCCCGGCAAAGCTGATAGTCGGCCGAGAAGAGGCCTCATAAATACGGAGAATATAATGAGAACATTAAGAATCGTAACCCCGATATTGGCAGTACTGCTGGCTATAACAGGATGTTCAAAATCTTCCAAGCCAACCGCGTCAAATGAAGCAGACACCGCTTCCCCGCAACTGCCACCACCGCCCATAACAGAACTCGCGCCTTCGGACGTTCTGGCTGATGTTGACGGAACAAAGCTTATGGTGGCAGACACAGAAGCTGAGATGGAATATCAGCTTTCAACAGTCGGCGACCGCATTCCGCCGGAAAGACTCCCTGCCGCAAAAGACCAGATCCGCAGAACAATTGTAGATCAGTTTGTAATGAAACAACTTCTGCTTAACGAAGCCATCCGGAAAAACATCACGGTAACCAAGGAAGATGAAGATAAAGCTTACGAGCAGATCAAGGCTAATCTTCCTCCCGGCAAGACAGTGGAAGACATGCTGAAGCGCAGTCCGATAGGTGAAGAGCGGACGCGTGAAGAAATCAAGAACAGCATCAAAATAAACAAACTGTTTGAAGAATGCCTGGCCACCAATACAAATATACCGGAAGAAGAAATATCAAAGTTCTGCGAAAAGTATAAAGACAGCATGTCAATGCCGGAAACCGTGCATGCCCGGCATATATTAATATCCTCATCATCAAATGATACTGAAGTAGTAAAAGCCGAGCAGAAGAAGCTGGCCGAAAATGTGCAGGTACAGCTTGTAGGCGGAAGCAATTTTGTTGAAATGGCAAAGCAGTATTCAGGCTGTCCCAGCAAGGAAGAAGGCGGTGACCTTGGAACATTCCCGAGAGACAGGATGGTCAAGCAATTCTCTGACGCCGCGTTCGCTCAGGAAGTCAACGCGATTGGCCCTGTAGTTGAGACAAAATTTGGTTATCATATCATTCAGGTGCTGGAACACAACAGTCCTCAGCCGGTATCGCGCGAACGTGCAATAGAAGTGTTGAAAAACCACAAACTTCAGCTTGCCGCCCGCAGTCTTATCGAGGAATTGAGAAGCAAGGCGAAAATCACCTACGGACAGGGAATGACCCCAATGCCACCGCCGCCAATGCCGGCCGGTGAAGAAATGGAAATTCAGTAAACGCGTAATTACGCAATGCAACCAACCGGATACTGCATGATCAAGCCAATGGCATGATCATGCAGTAATGCAGACTTAATCAGACGTTGAAACGGAAGTGGCAGATATCGCCATCCTGCATTATGTATTCTTTCCCTCTTACGTGTGCCTTGCCCTGTTCTTTCACGGCATGCTCACTGCCGGCGGCCATTAAATCATCGAAATTAATAATTTCAGCGCGGATGAATCCGCGGGCAATATCGCTGTGTATCTTGCTGGCGGCAACCACTGCCGTAGCCCCCTTGGGAATAGTCCAGGCCCTTACCTCATCAGGGCCCATGGTGTAGAACGACATAAGTCCCAGCATGTCATAAGCAACCCTGTTCATTCTCTCGGCTCCGGTTGAAGTGAGCCCCAATGCCTTGAGATATTCAGCGCGTTCGGCATCATCCTCGATTCTTGCTATTTCACACTCTATATTGCATGCCACAGTGAAAGGATCCATGCCGCTGTCCTTCACATCTTTTTCATCAACATTATAAGTCCATATAGCAGATTTCATTGTAAAAAGGCCGAGGCTTTTGATTACTCCGGTTTCCTGTTCATTCAAGCCCAGCTCCTTGACCCACTTTTCCTGCTCAAGCGTTGCGCGGCACCTGATTAGAACTTTTTCCTCAAGCACCTGCGCCGGTGTCTGCCCGGCTCTTTTTTCTTTTGTTATTTTATCAAGACGCGTCTCAATCAATTCAAGATCAGCCAGCAGTAATTCAGCTTCCAGATTGCGCCTGTCGCGGGCGGCATCAACCGATCCGCCGGGATGATACACACTTTCGCTCGTGAACGCCCTTACCACCATGCACAGCAGATCGCATTTCCGCGATTCTTCAATCCATTCACGCTTGGGACTGCCCATCTTTATATCCGGACACAATACAAATATTGTTTCGGCGTATTTTATCTTCTCGGGATTGCAAACCTTTGCTATTGCGGGAATGCGCGGATCCCTGACTATCGCCTTGCCCTCCACGCTTTCACCTTCTTTGATTCCTGCTGAAATATTACGCCCAGTTAAAAGGGAAAAAAGCGTCTTCTTGCCAGACTGTTCAAAGCCTAATAATGCTATTTTCACGTTAACAATCCCCCGAAAATAAGGACAAAAACATCCGTTATCACGACCCCATCTGAGATTTACGCCGAACCCCGGGAAACTGCATAAATTCCATCATTCGATGGATTTTGAGAATTTATCCAGCTTCCATAAGCCCTTGACCTGTTTCCCGTTAGGATAAATGTACAACCCTTCCCCGTCCTTTTTACCGTCCACGAAATCTCCGCGATATTCCGCGCCGTCTCCATACACATACGAGCCCTTGCCGTGCCGCTTGCCATCCTTGAATTCGCCTACGTATTTTGAACCGTCAGAAAAGATATACGTGCCCTTCCCGTTCCGCAGATCATTTTCAAAACCGCCTTTATACACATCACCGTTTTCAAAGGAGAACTGTCCATTGCCCTGTTTTAAACCATTAGAAAAATCGCCTATGTATTTATTGCCGTTGGAATACCAGATCGTCCCTTTTCCGCCCATCAAGCCATTAAGGACTTCTCCTTCATACTTGTCGCCGTTCTTGAACTCCACTATTCCGCGGCCCGTCATCATGTCGTTTTCAAAATCGCCTGTATATTTATCGCCGTTATCATGAACAAACGTGCCCTTCCCGTTTTTCACACCACGCTCAAAATCGCCCTCGTACTTATCACCGTTAGCGTAGGAATAAACACCCCATCCATGAAACAGCCCGTCCTGAATTCCGCCCTCATATTTTTCACCGTTAGGCAGCATCACCACGGAAGAACCGTCTCCATTATTTACTGATGAAACACCCGGCTCCCGCTCTGTTGGCGCTATATCATCTTCCGTAGGGGAGACAGCGGCCGCGGCAACATTTGACAGCTCTGTTGTATTTATGCTTTCTGAAGAACTGGTTACAGCAACATCGGCTGGACTGCTGCCGGAGACAACCGCGGACACAGACACTTCCGGTGTTTCCTGTTTTTCAGCAACTGTTTCCGCCATGCCGGTGGACGACACCGTCATTTTGTCAGTGTCAGGGCTTGCTGCAGATTCCACCAGAGCCCTGTATTTTGTCCTTTCCCGCTCCAATTCCTTCCGCATTTCAGCTGTTTTATCGCTTATCTCTTTAAGCTGGGCCTTCATGCTCAAAATGGCCTGCTCGTCTTCTTTGTCGTTCGCGGAAATCCATTTGCCGAACCGTTCAAGATTATTTCTAAGAACCAGATCTTTTTTGCTTTGAACAGTTTCCACCTTCTCGACAAGCCCTTTTATTTCTTCATTGCCTTCTGACAGGCCACTGATCTTGTTCAGTATTCCATCCATTTCCGCTGTATACACCGCGGTTTGCGCCTGAACTCCATTAACAATATCCGTGGCCTGTCCGAGATTTTTCAGAACAAATATACTGATGGAAATGAATATGGAGAGAACGAGAAACACGGTTAAAAGAAATATGCCGCTGATCCAAAGCAACGCCTTTCTGTTGCGGCTCCGCTCGGTTTCAACATAGCGCTGAACCAGAGTCATGGTGACTACAGGATCAAGCACTCTAGGCAAAGTATGCCCGTCAGGGGTGGTTAAAACACCTTCTTCGGCATTATCTTTATAATTTTCCTGATCTGCTTTATTCATTTCACCCAACTTGCACACACATCAAACACGCCGGAAAACATGCAAAGACAGATTCTCTTCCGGTACAGAAATTAAACTTAATTCTGAGGAGCAACCGCTTCCTGAGTTTCTGATCCGGCTTCTACACCAGCTTCTGCTCCGCCTTCTTCCAGCATTACTATTTTGCTCAGCAATATAGATCCAGTCACTTGGCTTTTAGTCTTTCCGGGGCTCAACGTCAACAATGAAACCCTCAACATGCCCGGCGCTGTCTGCGCCAGATGAAGAAATCTGACCAAATTTGGCATTTCCGCCTGAAAACCATTAAGCTCCACAGCATACTCAACGTAATACTTTGTGATCACGGGTTCATGATGCTTCGTGGCCGGCTCGCTGATTCCCGCCTGAACGGCCAAATCATAGACCTGGCCCATTAATTCGTCCATTATCGTTGTCTTGGCCGACAACGGAGCTCTTGGCATTTCAACACTGCTTTCTTCGTATTCCTTGGTTATATTGCTCATACCCTGAAGGACGCATTTGCTGTACCGGCTTTCATTTTCTTTTTTCTCTATATCCCTGCCAAGTTCATTCAGTCTTTTCTCCAGCCCCAAGACAACCACCTGATTAACAAGCCATAAAAACAGGCTGATACCCGCGACCATCAGTCCGATCTTCTCGCGTTCTGAAAGTTTTGCCAATGTCTTCTCGAAAATCATTATTGCTTCTCCAGTAAACAGCTGACCGTAAACCTCAATCTCCGGTTTTCCGGCACTGCTGTTCCAACCTGTTGCGCCCCGCGGAACAATGGTGACTGTTCCAGTTTGCCTACAAGACTGCGGATATCAGGGATACTGCCGCATGTTCCTTCAATCAAAGCACTGCCCTTGGCAATATCTATGTTCATTTTGTCAAAATAGAGTTCTTCAGGTGCGCAATTATTTATTTCTGAAATCAAATTCAAAGCGCTGAGTCTGGTATCTTCCCTCACGCGCGAAATGTTAAGCATTTCCTTCATTTTCTCAATACGCTGAACATCAGGCTTCGACTTCTCCACCTCCTCCGTCAATACCGACAACTGATTTTTAGTCAGGTAGAGCTTCAGAATTCCATACATGGACGCCATTACAAGGAATGTCATCAAAAAGATTACAAACAGTGTAAGATTTTTCGTCTTCTCAAGTAATTCCCTTTTAAGCTTGATCGTGTCGGGAATCAAATTGAACTGCAGGGTTTCAGTATCCATCGCCATGCCGACAAGCGGGGTAATGGATACCGGGCGATACTTGGGGTCGCGAAGCGAAGGGCTCTCAGGAATATTTTTAAGACTTCTTGCACAGTCCTTGACCTCGACTGAAACACCCAGTTCCTGACCGAGATAATTGCTCAAACCCTCAACATTGGAGCTGGCCCCTGAAATCAATAATTTGCCTGCCTCCACACCGCGCTCGGTGGCACAGCTTTCCAGAGAAAGCTTCACTTCCCGCGCGAATTTTTCCTTCCATTTATCATACTCATTCAGCAGTTGATTGGCCCCGATCATTATACTGCGGGTAAATATCATGCTTCCGCGAATAACCACCGAAAAATCGGAATAGAATGAGTCTATATCCAGCAGTGCCACTTCGCCGCTGGCTCCGGCTGAATCGGAAAGTGAATGGACGCACCAGTTCAATATGCCTTCCGAACTGATTGTCATCCTTCCCACTTCCAGGCCAGCCGCCTCGATAACATCATAGCGCTCTCTCAAAATATTGCGCTGTACAATAGCCAGCAGAAGCTTTGTATATCCTTCCTGATCTGATTCAAAAGTCCGGTAACCCGAAATGATTTCATCTTTGGAATAAGGCGTCTGCTTGCCTATTTGGAGCTCGAGCATATCGGCGATTTCATCAGGCTCAACTGACGGCAGTTCCAGAATGCGAATATTCACCAGCTGTCTGGGCAGACACGCCACAACCGGAACTTTAGCTATCTTGAGCCTCTTGCACGCATCCGCCAGCGATGCCGCGACGGACATATTCAAAAAATCAAACTTTTCCAGATGCATTCTGGATATGGCAATACCGCCCTGCGCAGATTCAACCTGAACAAGCTTAAGCCAGTCATTACCTATTTCAACCAGAACGATCTGTTTTGCAGAGATCGGTTTTTTATTTTTAATACTCATGCCAGTAAAGTATCTTCCTTCTATTGCGGTCCCACACAAAAGCAATGCGACTGTCGGCAGTTTCCTTTTTTCCTGTTTTGCCTAACGCCACGCCTTCAAAGCAATTACCCTTATATACAGTAATATAAGGTTCAATTTGAGTAAATGTTTCCAGGCCCATGCCCGGAACCAGCAATAATTCATATATAGATTCAAACTTGCCGTTTACATCCTGAAGTGTCAATGTTTTCTTGTTCTGTCTGTATTCCATTACGGCATCATTTATTTTCAGTGCCGGCCCGGTGCCTATTTTCTCCTCCAGTAATGCCTTAAAATCGCTTAAATTATTGATATTTGTTTTGCATGACAGGGCGATAACACCTTGATTTGTTTCTGACCTTCCATCGGCAGACCGCACAGAAACAACCGAAAAACGGCCATAACCGGCAATTTCACTGTCTTTGCTCCAATATTCTGAAGTTGTTCCGGACCAGTCATTGGTAGTGCCTGTTTCTAAAGCGAATATAGCCCTTTCAATGCCGCACCGGGCAAGATAATAGGCTGTTGTACTGTCCCGCAGCGCGGTTGCGCGTCTTATGGCGGCCGACACATGCGCGCCAACAGCCATCGCTAAGGCGCCAAGAAAGAAAAGCGTCCAAAGCGCTAAAATCAAAACACTGCCGCGCTCCGCCGCACAACCGGCTCTATTGTCACTGTCTTTTATCATTTGAGATTCCTTACAGGGAGCACCACTGTACGATCAACGCTGACAACACTCTCCCCGTCCAAAAGTGATAATTCTATTTTGACCATATCAGGAAAATTAGTTGCCACGCCCTGCCAGATACCGGTCTGTTTTTTCACATAGACACCCGTCCCGGCATCAGGCTGATTATCTTCCTCCGGAAGGAAGTAATAGGTGATATTAATGTCGCCGAGATTGGCTATAATCTCCTCGCCGTGCTCATCCCCGGAACCAGACGGATACGCCTGTTCCCTTCGCATTAAACTTTTTTTATTATCATTATTGCTGAAAAAATATTTTATCGTACCGATTCTTGGAACATCATTTGCATCTGTTTTCTCATAGTCTGCTTCAATCAATCCCGGAAAAGACATTTCCCTCTGTTTCCCGTCAAAACTGATTTCATAAAAGCTGAAAGCGTTCATCAGATCTTTTTCTATTATTCTCAAACCCACCATGGCGTCGGCCGTAACAGTGTCAAATGTACGCGCTCTTTCCCATACGCGGATTCCTCCCGCCAGGCAGGCGGCTATAGATCCGGTAACAACAGCCAGAATACTTAGCGCGACCAGCAATTCTATCAACGTAAAGCCTCCGGCCCAGCGGCGGCCGGATCGCTTACCTGTCAGTTTTTGCCTGTTATTACAGATGTTTTTCATTATCTCGAATCCGTTGATTTACGGCCTTTTATATATGTAACCGCCGAGTAATTTTTCCCGGAAACCTTGCGCGCGACTGCAACCGATACTTCATAAAGAGCATCGCCCGGCACGTTGGTGTTTTTATCATCAGAAATCAAAACGACATCAACGCGCCCTTCAAAATCATCCCGACCGGAAAAAGATTCTTTCAGAGACATCGGGTTTATTTCCCTATCCTCCATAACTTTGGTGTATATTTCGGACATTTTGTTTCTGATGATAATGTCGGCACGGACGATATCCCGCGTATTAGCAAGAGCTACAAGTGCCGTTTGAAATGTCTGGAGAATGGCGGTAATGCCAACGGCCAGAATCACCACCGTAACGAGAACCTCTATCAGCGTAAAGCCGTTTTTTCTGTTCACCGGTTTACTCTTCCTGCCAGTTACCCACGTCATCTTCCACGCTTTGCTCATCCGGTCCGTTTGACCACAGGTCAAAGCCGCCCACGTTGCGCGTTCCCGGGAATTTGTACTGATAACTTTTCCCCCATGGATCAACGGCTTTTTTCTCAAGATACGGGCCACTCCAGCTCCGCGCTGATGCCGGCTTGCTCATCAACGCTGAGAGCCCTTCCTGCGAAGAGGGATAACAATCGTTATTAAGACGGTATAATTGAAGGGCCAGCGTTATATTTGATATATCGCCCTGTGCAATTTTCTTTTTGGCCTCAGTGGAAACAGGCCATATTTTGGGAAGAACCATTCCAGCCAAAGCCGCGATTATGATAACCACAACCATAAGCTCAATCAGCGTAAAACCTTTATTTTTACTTCCTTTTTTCATGGAACATTCCTCTCGAAAACCTTTTAAATTAAGGATATTTCATCCCTTTTTACTGCTAATTCAAGGCTGTATTCTACCATATATCAAGTTATCAGCAAATAGATATTCTCTCTATTATAATGCTGAACCAATCTTAAATATGGGCATTAACATTGCCGCAACAATAAAACCGACAACTGCGCCTACCACCAGAATAAGAATCGGCTCCAGAAGCGAGACAGCCATTCTGCTCTGCCGCTCAACTTCCTTTTCATAGAAAGACGCTACTTCCTCCAGAACTTCTTCAAGCCTGCCTGCTTCCTCTCCCACGGCGGTCATATTGGAGACAAACGCGGGAAAATATTGTGTTTTCGCCAGGCATGCTGATATGGACGCTCCCTGCTGTATCGCGTCATGCCGCACTTTATCTATCTCCGCGCGCAGCACGGTATTACGCAAAGCGCCGGAACTGAGCTCAAGGGCTTTTCCTATTGAAATGCCCGCATCTATCAGCAGTGAAAGAGTTCTAGCGAAACGGGCTATGTCGGCATCCCGTATGAATCTGCTTACAATAGGCAATTGAAGCTTTATCTGATCAAAAAACATTTTTCCCGTCTCCATGGAAGACATCCTTCTGGAAATAGCTATCAGCAGAATCACTATAATGCACAACCAATACCAGTAATTTGAAAAGAAATCACTGATGCCTATCAGTATCCGGGTTGGCAAAGGAAGACTGCTGGTACCCTGAAAAAGCTCCACCATGCGCGGAAGAAAAAATGTAAGAAGCGCGAAAACAGTTGCCAGACCAACCACTATTATCAATATCGGATAAGCCATCGCGGACTGAACATTCCGCCGTGTTTCCTCCTCTTTCTCGAGCGCTTCGGCCAATCGCAGAAGAATTTCATCCAGAATACCGGCCGATTCGCCGGAACGCACCATATTCACATACAGCTCCGGAAACTGGTCGGGATATTTCGATAAAGCGCTTGAAAGCATATTTCCATCACGCACACTGCCTTCAAGGTCATTAACCACATGCTGGAGATTTTTATTTTCGGTTTGACGGGAAACTGTGGTCAACGCTTTCAAAATCGGAACACGCGACTTGGTCAAGCTGGCCAACTGGCGCGTAAAAATATTTATATCTCTCTGGCTGATTCGCCTGTTCCGCAGACTTCTGACGAACCCGGTATCATCATATTCTTTTATCCATATCGGGCTGTAACCCCTCGCATCCAGTTCAGCAACCGCGTCGGCACGCGATTCCACTTCCAGTTCGCCCTCAACAGTTTTCCCGGGGCCGTCTTTAGCTTTGTAAAGAAATTTCATGGTTTTCTTTTAAACGCATGTTATGGAATCACATGCTTGTAACCTGAATCACCTCTTCGGGAGTGGTCTGTCCTTTTTCCACTTTTTCCCATCCGTCAGCAGAAAGAGTTTTAAAGCCCAACAAATCCGCTTTTTCCCTGATATTGCCGGCAGACGCTTTTTGAAGTATCAAGTCCTGAATTTCAGATGTCATCGGCAGAAATTCGCTGATAGCTATCCGTCCGTGATAACCGCTGTTATTGCACGACTTGCAGCCGCTTCCCTTGTACGCTTTTTTGCCGTTAAAATTAGTTTCTTTTCTGCAGTCACTGCAAATAACACGCACCAGCCGCTGGGCTGTAAACACAATGACCGTTGATGTAATGCGGTATGGATCTATGCCCATATCCACAAGACGGACGGCACCGCCGGCGGAATCGTTTGTATGCAGGGTGCTGAATACGAGATGTCCGGTCATCGCCGCCTGTGTCGCTATCTCGGCGGTTTCCTTGTCTCTGACCTCGCCGATCATCATCACATCGGGATCGTGTCTCAGCATACTTCGGAGCGCGCTGGCGAAAGTGAGGCCTATTGGGGGATTTATCTGTGTTTGCGTAATACCCTTCAATTCATATTCGACAGGGTCTTCTATGGTAATTATCTTGCGGTCACGGGTGTTCAACTCGCTTAAACACGCGTACAGAGTTGTGCTTTTGCCGCTTCCTGTCGGACCTGTAACAAATATGATCCCGAAAGGCCGGGCAATATATTTATGCCAATTATCAAGTTGTTCCCGGGAGAACCCGAGATCACTCAAATTAAACAGCATTGCGGACGGCAATATTCTTACGACTATGTCTTCCCCGTGCATGGAAGGAACAACCGATATGCGCAGATCGTATTCCTTGCGACCGATACTGACTCTTGCCCTTCCGTCCTGCGGCAGTCTTCTCTCCACGATATTCAACCTTGACATCAGTTTGACGCGTGAAACTATTGCCGGATACAAGAGCTTCATATCCTTCGGCACCTTTGTATCGTAAAGTTCTCCGTCTATCCTGCGGCGCACAGAAATTCCGTCCCGGCAAACCTCAAAATGGATATCCGTGGCACGGTCATTGATGGCCTCCTGAAACAGCTGGTTAACCAGCCGTACAACCGAGGCGTCTTCTGCCATTTTTCCGAGATCATAAGATTCTTCCTGTGTCGATGAATCACCGTGATCCTGTGATTCCGAAAGCAGTTTTTCAACGGTATCCGCGCCGACGCCGTAATACTTGCGCAATGCCTCCATGATATCAGCACGGCAAGCCAGAACCCGCTCCACGCGAAAACCCAGATTGGTTTCTATATCTTCAACAGCCGACACATCGCCGGGATTCGAAACCGCTATCGTAAGCACCCCCGCCTCCAGCTTGAACGGCATCACCGCGTAATGCGAAGCTACTTTTGCCGAAACATTTTTCACCGCTGATTCATCAACAGACAGTTCTCCGGGCCTGATAAACTCCAGCCCCTGCTGTTCCGCCAGTATTTCAAGAACTGTTTCTTCAGCGGCAAAATTATTATCAACCAGCACAGTGAAGAAAGGCTTTCCCGTCTGCCGGGCTATTTCCTGCGCTCTTTCGATCTTTTCAGGAGATACCAGTTTTTTTTCAAGCAATATGTCTTTTAATTTGCGCATTACTTCAAACTTTCCCTGCCTGCTGACGCCAGACTTTTTATTCCACTTTTCCGATCATATAAAAATCGTCTTCCGACCGGTCGTCCGTTTTGCCGTCTATTATTTTCTCCACGCTATCAACCGTTTCAACAACCTTCACATATTGCCCGCGCCGGCCGGTGAATGATTCGGCAACAAACATGGGCTGGGTAAGAAAATACTGAAGTTTTCTTGCCCGTTCATAAATTGTTCTATCAGCCTTTGACAATTCGTCTATGCCTATAACCGCCACAATTCTTCTCAATTCTTCATATTTTGTAAACATTCTGAGCACTTCCTGAGAGATATCAAAATGCCGCTGACCAACAATACTGGCGTTCAGGTTTGAACATGATGACGCAAGGCAGTCGATACCGGGATACATGCCTAACTGCGTTCTTTCACGAGAGAGCACCATAACGGCATTAAGATAGCTGAATATCGCCACCACCGCCGGGTCGGTCGTGTCATCGGCCGGAACATAAACAGCTTCAAAGGCGGAAACCGAACCCTTGATGCGTTCATGCACATCACCTACTTCCGAGCTCATTGTTGGCTGATAACCTGTTTCCGAAGGAGTGCGTCCAAGCAGTGTTGATATTTCAGCGCCAGCCTGAACGAACCGGAAAACATTATCAATAAACAACAGAACTTCGGTTCCCTGTTCCTGCAGATATTCCGCCATTGTAATACCTGTTAAAATAACATTAAAGCGCGCACCGGGCGGTTCATCCATTTGACCGAACGCCATCATAATTTTCTTAAGAATACCCGCCTGTTCAAATTCATGATACAGCTCATTACCCTCTCTGATACGCTCGCCCACACCTGTAAAAACACACGCGCCTTCGTGCTCTTCCACGATATTATGAATCAATTCCATGATAAGCACTGTTTTCCCGCAACCTGCACCCCCGATGATGCCTGTTTTGCTTCCGCGAACGACAGGAAAGAGCAGGTCCACGATCTTGATGCCCGTTTCAACAACCTCAACCTTGTTTCCAGCCAACCCGGCTATATCCATCTTTACTTTGGATGTATCTTTATGTATCGGCCTGAACTGCTTGCACTCAAGAGGCCCGCGCCCGTCAACCGGCTCGCCCATGACGTTAACAATTCTTCCAAACAACTCTTCGCCAACCGGTACAGTCAAAGTCTGCCCCATTGATGTTGCAACAGCGTTCCTCTGCAGATTAAGCGTTGACGCCATTGAAACACATCTGGCGATATTGCCTTCAAGATGTTCGGCCACCATTAAAGTTATTTCCCTCTTGTCAAACGTTGTAACCTTAATGGTTTCATGCATATCAGGCATGTCTTCAATCACTTCAAACCTGACATCAACAACCGGCCCTTCAACCGCAACCACCTTGCCTTTTTTTAATTTAACTTCAGCAACTTGTCCTGACATATGGCCCCCTTGTCCAGCACGCGGGATATGACTCACAGCCTAAAACCAATCACCCACCCATGAATCATGCCGCCTTTGCTTCTTGACGTTGTTTCTTTTTTCTTTTCTTTTCCTTGATTCCCTTGGCGGCAAAACATTCCCGCATTCCCTTGTCAATCCGTTCGCGTACCGCCTTAAAAACTTTGTGTTTTACCTTGTTGTATTCCTTCTGCAACGTCTGAACACTTCCTTCAAGATGCATGGCGCGCGCTGAAAATTCCGCCAGCTTGCTGTCTTCAAACACTTCAAAAAGTTTCGAGGTCACCCATACACCGGCAAGATATTCCAGCATGTCGGAAAACGAAGATTCAATAACCACCTTTCGCGCTTCCGCGAGCACGCCTTTTTCATGTATTCTTTTTGACACTTCACTTTCAGCATCGAGATCAAACAGCTCTGCGCACGGAAGAATATTTATCATCTCCACCGTCTGGCTGGAAAAAGACAACGCCTTGGGATGAACAATCACAACTTTTCCCATTCTTTTGGCCATTACTTCCTGCACAATATAATTTTTGACCTCAACCGCCTGCTCGTAAATGGTTTCTTTTTCCACACCGCGAAAGAATTTAAAATCCCGGCCCTTATCAGACATTGACCCGGCTCCCTTATCACCAATAACCACAAGCGCTATCTTATTGTCGGGCAAATCACCCTGAACCCTAAGCCCCACCTCTATAACCTGCTTATTCAAACCACCCATAAAACCGCCATCTGATGTGATAATAACCATACCCATAACATCAGTTACAACTTTAACCAGCGGGTCCGCGACATTTACAAGATTCACCACCCGGAAAAATCCCGAAAATGCATGCATAAATTCATCAAACCGTTCCTTTTGTTTCTCCATGGTATGATACTGCTGGCCCGCGAGATCTTTCAGCATCTCTATAAGCCCCAGCAGATCACCGTTGAACTGCAGCTCCTTTTTCAGTTCATTCAACTGCATATTTCACCTTTTCCATGACGATAAAAAACTTCAACATACGGCCGGTCAAGCATGCGCCGTTTTCTTGACCTCCACAACCGCTTCCTTAAAGCGGCTGGCCAAACTTCCATCTATCTCCAAACTTCCAAGTTTAAAGGACAAACCACCTATAAGGTCTTCCTGCACCTTTTCCTGTATCTTGATCTGCGCCCCGAATTTCTCGGTAATCAGTTTCTCTAATTGTTCTTTCTGCCCGGGATCCAAAGGATGACTCGATGTAAATGAAGCATCTTGCGCATCAACCGTAATGCTTCCGGCATCCATCTCGGCAAGAGCATCTATCAGCTCCTGAATGAAGTGCTTGTTCAACTCCTGTGTCATTTTTTCAGAAAAAACCTGCCTGAAAATTTCCGCGCCGTAATCAACGGCCTTTTCTTCCATATCCTGCAATATCTGCTGACGGAATTTTTCTTCATTCTTTCTGGCGGACGCAATAATGCGATCTCCCTCTTCTTTCGCTGTGGCCATCGTTTTTTCCCTCATGAGGGTTACTTCCTTTTCCGACTCCACCCTCTTTTTCTCAAGGGCTTCTTCCGCTTCCGCCTTCTTTCTGGTGAAATCCTTTTCGTGCTCTTCTATCTCTTTCTTGATACCCTCTTCACGCTTCCTTACCTCAGCCTCAACCTGTTTTACCCTGCTGATCGCCCGTTTCGTATCGTTTATCAACGCCTTTTTAACTACGAATAAGACAATGCCGAGAACACATCCACACACCAGTATAATCGGCAGTACTATTTTTATTATTTCCTGCATATCTCTCCCCTTCCGGTCAATCCTGAACTCTTCTCAAATTCATAATTCACACATTTATTTTATCCGCGACCAAACAACTGAAATAATATCAACAACGCTATAATCCCTATTGACTCCGCAAAAACAAGCGCGACTATCATTGCCTGAAGTATCTTCGGCGCCGCAGAAGGATTCCGACCCAAAGCGCGAATACTCGCGTAACCGATTGCCGCGATTACCGCCGACGGACCAATGATCGTAACAAACATCACCAGAAATATTATGAAACCTTCCAATGTTCATTCCTCAATAAGAATCATGCATTCATTCTTGTCAAATTTAACCATCCCGTGCTTGATAGGTATGGACACTTTCCAGTCAACTTTAACATGACCGGGTTTCAACAAACTTACTATCGGCACATGATTATCCATAATTTCAAATTCGGCCATATCACCGGGCAAAAAAACACTTTTTGCTTCTCCTTCGTATACAACATGCTTGGGGTTAAGAATCGTTACTTTAATATCTCAATCTCCTGTTATTTCAAGCCTTTCTCCGCAAAATAAGCCTTTATCGCTTTATCTATACTGTCAGCCACATCCGGCGTAAACTCGGTACTGACATTAATTTTATCGATTAAAGTTTTATCATATCCAGAGGCAAATGAAAAAATTTCCTTAAAGAAACGGATCTGCTGATCGTTCGGAACACCCATAAGCACACCTTTGTCCACCGCGTAAAGCAGGACGACTTCTTCCGCCAGAGACACAGGCACATTCTCTGCCTGTTGAAACATCCTCTTTATTATTTCGCCCTTCCGCACGACCTTTTCAGCCTCACCGGAAATACCTGTTGAAAGCTTGCTCAATTTAGCCACTTCCGAATAACGCGCGTAATCGGAACGGAGACTTCTCGACAAATCTTTAATGATTTTAGGTTGAGTACGCCCGCCGACAATCGACAGCGAAATGCCTACATCTATGGCCGGCCGGGCGCCTTCGGCAAATATCACACTGCTCAAACAAATCTGACCGTCACACATGGAAGACAAATTGGAAGGAATGTATCCGGTAAGATCGTTCTGCAGTGTTTCCGCGATACCGAGAAATGTCATTGAACCATTGCCGTGATGTTCGTTGAATTTACCGGCACGCTCCATAAGCTGGGTATGCAGCCAGAATATATCGCCGGGATATGCCTCCCTGCCCGGCGGACGTTCAAGCAGAAGAGATAACTGCCGGTACGCCCACGCGTGTTTTGTCAAATCATCAAAAACAATCAGAACATCCTTGCCTTTTGACGCGAAAAAATCACCGATCGAAGCCGCTGTAAACGGAACAATATACTGCTCGCCGACAGGTGCGTTATCAGTGGCCACAACCATGCATGTATAATCAAACGCGCCTACTCCTTGGAACAATCCGGCAACTTTTTCCAGCGATGAAACAGATTTCCCGACACAACAATAGATACAAATAACATCCCGCCCTTTCTGGTTTAAAATAGTATCTATCGCCACAGTCGTTTTGCCGGTCATACGGTCGCCAAGAATCAACTGCCTCTGCCCTTTTGAGATAGGAATAAGCATATCAACTATTTTAGTGCCTGTGGCCATTACCTCTTTAATCGCCGCCCTGTGTGTTATCGGCGGCGCATCTCTAAAAACAGCCACATGATCTTCAGGCACAATCGGATCTCCGCTGTCGCACGGATCACCCATGGCTGTTACCATGCGGCCAATCAGCGAATAACCTACCGGTATTTTAAAAGGCTCGCTTATCCCAATGACTTCCTTGCCCATTTTGAGCTTCGAGGGGTCACCCAGCGCCAAGGCCATAACCTCTTCTTCATCAAACCCCATGATAATGCCTTTGACACCGTCACCAACATCTACAATCTGGCCGTAAAGACATGTCGGCAAACCCTCAATACGGATGATGATTTCCTTTATGTCCTTGATTCTGCCCTTTTCCTGGACTTTTATTTTAAATAACGGAACGCGTGAACCGGGCAAGCTGCTCATTCAAGCCCTCCTTAGCACTATCTGACATTTTAGTGGTTTCCATTAACTCTTTAACCAAATCTGGACGGTTTTTCTTAACCTGATCGACAAAAGCCTGCAACATGCTTTTTACATTTACGGCATCCATGTTATCCAAAAAGCCCTGCTGACGGGCAAAAAGAATTATCACCTGATCTTCAAGCGGCACAGGGCGGTTTTCATCCTGTTTCAAAAGCTCCTCCAGACACTTGCCTTTCTTCAGCCGGCCTTCCACCTCCGCGGAAACACCAGCCTTTATACGCGTCATCTTCTCCAGTTCCTTATGCCTGATGTAATCCATCTTAACCATGCTTGCCTGTTTCTTCATGGCAGGCCACTGGACCTTGCTGCCAATACGTGAAACTGAAAGCCCCATGTCTATTGCCGGTTTGAAACCCGACCCGAACAGTGAGTTGCTCAAATATATCTGACCATCCGTCATCGAAATGATATTTGACGGAATGTATCCGGCAAAATCACCTTCAAGCGTTTCCACTATGGGCATGTGCGTCATCGTCCCGCCACCACGTTCCATTTTTAACTTCCCGGCGCGCTCAACAAGCTGAGAATGTATATAGAAAATATCACCCGGATAAGCATCCCGGCCCGGCGCACGCTCGAGAAGCAGTGATATCTGCCTGTATGCCCACGCATGCTTCGTAAAATCATCAAAACCAAGAAAAACATGCCCCTTTTTCTCATACATAAAATATTCACCAAGACTGGCCGCAACGTACGGACACAAGTATTGCTGACCCATCGAATCAGCCGCGGTGGCGGCAACAATAATGCCGTAATCCCATATGTGATGTTTGTCAAAAATTTCTATCACCCTGTTAAGCGCGGCCTCCGACTTGCCTATACATACATATATACATATAACATCACGCCCCTTCTGATTGATCATGGCGTCAAGAATAACCGTCGTTTTCCCCGTCATACGGTCACCCAGCAGCAACATTCTCTGCCCGCGACCAACCGGCAGTGTCATGTCTATTATCTTTGTGCCTGTCTGAAAAACCTCCTTCAACGGTGTTCTTTCCAGAACTGACGGCGCCTTGTGAAAAATGGGATAAGTCATTGTTTCCTTTATCGCGCCGTTGCCGTCTATCGGCTCGGCTAAAGCGTTTACACGCCTTCCGATAAAAGCGTCTCCCACCGGAACTCTGAAATCATCAATCGTCGAAACCACTTCATCGCCCGGCTTGATGGCGCCATGCGACTGAACAACAAGAACAAGCACATAATCACCATCAAAACCGACAATCAACCCCTTGGAGTGCGATGCAATCTGAACCATTTGACCATTCATACAGTTGGTCAAACCTGTGACGTTGATAACATCCTGCCGGATTTCAGCCACAATACCATGTTCTTTGATTTGAAGAAAATTGATTTTTAAAGCCATCTTTCCCCTCTTTCATGACACATCTTCATCCGATACGCCCGGACACAACTGTCATTTCGTGCCGGACTCGCCGGATCCTCCTCCGGAGGCGGCAAGAATCTCATCCTTTCCCTTGCCATACCACCTAAGGAAAAACAACAAACTCATAATCGCTAAAAACCCCAGAATAACGTAGATTATCAACCATGTCGACTTCGGACTTGGCGCCTTGGCCTTAAATCCCAATTTTTGCCCTTCAATTGGCTTCAAAACGGCTTTTATCCGGTTGATACGCTCTTCCACAAGATCTACTCGTTCTGCCTGTTTACGGTAGTACGCTACATACGCGGCATTCAGCGTTGTTGGCCCTTTTTCCGCCTCAAATTCATCCAATTTCGTTATTAAATTGGTCAGCGATTCCTCGATCGGCTTGTATTTTGCCATCGCACTTATCCTTTGCAGAAGATTAGTGGCGTCTTTTCTCAAGGCCGGAATTCTGGCCATATTAACATTCCACTTGTCCCTTATTTTTACATCAAAAATAATGTTGGTATTCGGGCCGATCTCCAAATCATCCTTGTAAACATACGTAATACCTCTCTTGAAATCTGTACCCACCTTAAGATCGCCCTCCGTCTCCAAAACATCGTCCGCCGCAATCTCAGGCGGCAAGTCATGCTTGACTGGTATCTCCCTCGTTTCCGTGGGCGAAGTGTTGTAAACTGTTATTTTGATTACCGCCGTTTTATAATCATTCGTGGCCATCTTTACATTACGATTGATCTTCGGCGCGTCCTTATCATCACCCACAAGCGCTCCGGGATTACTGCCTGAACTCAGCACAAGGTTCTCAAGATGCCCGACATCCATCTTAACGCGCTTTAATTCTTTAACAGATTTCTCGTACGCGGCTATATGCTGAATAACGTTGCCTGCCTTGATCACATTGTCTGCCTGACGCGTTTTCACCTGATTCAATGTTTCATCAATCGCTTTCTGAACACCGGAAGCAACATCAGCATGCTGAGACTTCTCCAGCATTTTGGCCAGTTCACCCGCCTTCTGCTGAAGAGCCGCAATTTCATCATCCGGAACCACCCAGATATCCTTTATTTCCACGTCGTAATTCTTTACTTCTTTGGGACCCAGCTGAACCTCTTTGTGAACAAAATAAATATCTTTTTTGACGTCGTACCCTATTTCCAACTCGCCTATGCTGATAATTTCGTTCGTGCCTATGCCAACCGGCAGGTCTGATCTTATTTCCGCTGGTTGAGGAGTATCAATAGGATTCCCTGCTTTTATTTTTAACACGATTTTACCCGCGTAAGCCTGCGAGCCCGACATAATAAGAATTGCCAAAAGTATGTTTTTCAGGTTTCTCATGGTTTTCGCTTTAACTTAACAGGAATATGCCCTGCCGGGCAATTGTAAAAGAAAAAACCGTTCAATCAAAATCAAGCTATGTTTAAGCCGTATTTCACACGGGTCCTTGCGTAAAATCAACCTGCAGGTACATCTTCCCCCTATTATCGTGAAAACCCCTGCAAATTCAAGGCTTATTCCACCCCTATCAACTGCTCTTCAACAACCGGTTGGTACGCCTGTTTATCCAGAAGCTTCTTCATAAAACTCATGGAGCCCTTAACATCTTCAAGGCTGCTAGTAAGAGCCGCTATGACCTTCTCATCCGCGCCTTCTCCACCGACCCCGCCAGCCTGCTCGGTGAAATTCTGCATATTTATTATGTTTTTATAGCCTTCACTTTCGGCCAGATCAGATATCGTTTTGGACATATCCGATATGGATTTGTACAACTGATCGGTATTCATGCTCTTGGGTATGTCGCCCATAGTCTGAGAAATCCTGCCAAGCGAAGCTTTCAAATCATTCAGAGCCTTCATGCTCTCATTAAGATCACCTTTCTCCAGGGCGGCCTGCACTGCCTGTATACCGGTGGCGGCCGTACTGGCCTGAGTCTTCGCCTGCCCGGCCTTTGATGAAGCTTCATCCGCACTCATTCCAACACCTCCAAGCTGGGTTGAAACCGACGCTATCCTGCCAAAAAGGCTCGAAGAGGAACTAGGATCAGAAGCACTGCCAAACCGCCCCTTGATGTCATCAAGCGCCGTCAGTGCCGGCGAAAGATCTGTTTCTTTCGATTCCAAGGCGTCCACCGCGCTCTTCACTCCGGTGACTTTCGTGCTGATATCGCTTATCTCAGACCACTTCATGTTATCAACAGAGTCCTTTACTTTTGCCATTTTTTCAGATATATCGACAATATCATCCCAATCCATAATGCCGAGAGCATCCTGCACTTTCTCCATCTTGGGTGTAAGTTCCTCCACTTTACTCCAGTCCACACCGGCAACAGTGTCAGAAATCGAACTGACGTTCGTGCCCAGCGCAGTAATATTTGCACCCAGAGTAGAAATGTCGGCCCAGTTCATCCCACTCAACTTGTTGGTGATGGTGTTAACATTGGTGCTCAACGCGGCCACATCAGACCAGTTCATCCCGCTCAACTTGTTGGTAATAAAATTGACTTCCGTGGCTATATTTCTGACCTCGTTCC
>JBFZFB010000167.1:0-2712 GCA_041306605.1 Lentisphaerota bacterium
CAACAAGAAGATATGCAGGAAGGAAATGCCGTTAAGCTTGTCGTCAGTAAGAGATATGTACCGCTGGATAAACCTAAGACCCGTCCAGCAGAGCGACAGCCGGACCGGTGAACCGGCGAACAATCCTGACTCCATTCACAATGGAAAGCAAACGGTGTTTATCCATGGCTTCAATGTGGATGAAAATAGTGCACGCGGTTGCATTTCCGAAGTTTTCAAGCGGTTATACTGGTCCGGCTCTAAATCAATGTTTACCGGCGTAACATGGCAGGGCGATGAAACGCCGGGAATTCTACCTGCTGCCGCCTATTATCATGCTGATGTCATCAACGCTCTGCAGATAGCTGAAGGCTTTAAGAACGCAGTCTCGGCTCTGCCGGGTCAACTTTATGTCATGGCGCACAGTCTGGGAAATATGGCGGTTTCCAGCGCGATCAAGGATTACGGATTGAATCCCGTGAATTACTTCATGATCGACGCAGCAGTTGCGGTAGAGGCGTATAAATCTAATCAGCAAAATCCAAATGAAATGGTACCTTCACCCTGGCTAACGTACACAAACCGTCTCTGGTCTTCGGATTGGTACAAGCTTTTTATTTCAGATCCAGTGGATAATCGCAATAAACTATCTTGGCGAGATCGATTTGGAAATATTCCGCAGGCCTATAACTATTATTCTTCCGGTGAAGAGGTCTTGAATAATAATGATCCGGTTGAGACCCTTTATCTTCCGCACGCCGAAAAGGCCTGGGTTTATCAGGAACAGATAAAGGGAGGTGTTCTCTCTGAGATATTGATCGGTGTTGAATCGCATGGCGGATGGGGTTTTAATCATAATCCTGATTATGGGTATTGGTCTCCTAATGGCCTACCCCCGGATTGGATACCCAACCCGCCATCAATGGCCGCATTGTTGACAGATAGTCAGATTCGAACCAATTCGTTTTTCAAGCCTTTCTACCGAAACGATATTTATGGCGATAACGGCAGTGCTGTTGCCGCAGATGTTCAGGTTCGAATAAAAATTCTGGCAGAAGCCATTCCTTCAACGTCACGTGCTACAGGAAGAAATGCAATTCCAACGTTCGGCGTTGCAAGTATAGATATGATGACCAAGAAGAATGGATGGCCGGAGGAACGTCAGGCGGATCTTAAAACAAAGGACAGATGGTTTCATAGTGACTTTAAAGATGTGGCGTATTTGTACGTATATAAACTCTATGATGATATTTCAGATAAAGGAGGCTTGCGATGAAGTCTTGGCTTGGATTATTGATTGCTGGCTGTTTATTGCCAATTATGACGTATGCAGGTGATCCTGTAGCACGGATTACATTTCGAGTCATCGACGATAACGGCAATATTGTGACCGGTGCCGTTGTCAGCACATCCACTTTTTTGCGTTGGATTCCGGGATCAGGTGCCGGACACGATGAAAATGATATAGTCAAAGGTGTGACAGATACTAATGGCATAGTTGTCATAACGATGAAAAGCAAAGATGGTAATATTTCTTACGGAGTTTACGGAGCAGGTAATTGGAGCCGAATGAGCGTTTCCCAAGTTGACTATTATCGGGACGGTGGCGGTAAAATATTATTCAAGAAAGCGCTTGATGGTAAATGGCAGCCCTGGAATCCTTCAGTTAGTTTGCAAATTAAGCGGATCATCAATCCGATCCCGATGTATGCTAGGCAAATGGATTCGGTAACAATTCCCGAAGCAGGCAAAGCATTAGGTTTTGATTTAATTAAATCCGATTGGGTTAAACCCTATGGACAAGGTGAAACAGCCGACTTTGTTTTCACATTAGATTGTAAATTGGGCGGCAAAACCTCAAATGGATATCAGATATTTGATGCAACATTAACTTTGACTTTCTCAAATGAAGACGATGGCATTCAAGTTTTCCCTGTCCGGCCCCGCGAAGGAAGCCTTTTTCGTATGCCAAGGTATGCGCCTGAAACCGGATATGAAACCAATTGGATGCAACGCAGTTACGATCACGAAGGCACTGGCTTTTTTGAAACACGTGAGGATTTGAATTATTTCTTTCGTGTCCGGACAAAGAAGGACGACAAAGGAAATATCGTCAGCGCGTTGTATGGAAAGATTCACGGAGAGATTGACTATTCGATACGTGAAAAGGTCAACAGTGTCAAGTTCACCTACTACCTAAACCCTACCCCGAATGATCGGAATATGGAATTTGATCCGAAGCGGAATCTGTTTAAGGATTTGAAATCCACGGAACAAGTCACCGCCCCGTGATGTTTTAATGAATGAATGCAAGTCCGCGAGCCGTGACGCTCTCGTAGGGCCGTATGGTCCCAAAAGTCATCCGACTGGAACAGGCGCGGTTTTGATGATACGGCATGGCCATCTGAAAATGTTGGCTATACGGAAGGTTCTGTCAGTGAATACATAACAAAATATTTCCGAACAGATTTCCGAATAGAGGATGCTGATGCAATATCAGGCTTGATCTTGCGGTTGCTTTGTGATGACGGAGCAGTTGTTTATATCAATGGTTTTGAAGTGTGTCGCGTTAATATGCCTACGGGCACGGTCGACCATCTTACGCTTGCGAGCACAAATGTAACCGGAATTGAAGAAGTAATGATATCTCATGAGATCGAAATTTCTTCAACAATGCTCAATGACGGTCCGAACGTGCTTGCCGTAGAAGTACATCAAGTATCAGTATCGACG
>JBFZFB010000168.1:0-40590 GCA_041306605.1 Lentisphaerota bacterium
TGAAAAAAACGGCACATTCGACTCAATGAACAAGAAAGAAGTTGCCATTCTTCGTCATGAAATGACAAAGCTGCAGAGAAATCTTTCCGGTATCGCTGATATGGTCAACCCGCCGGGTGCATTGCTGGTTATTGACGTCAATCGCGAAGCAATAGCCGTTGCAGAAGCCAATAAATTGAACATTCCTGTAATAGCCATTGTCGACACAAATTGCGACCCCGACCCGATAGATTTCGTTATTCCGGGCAATGATGACGCCATACGGGCTATTCAGCTTGTTGCTTCTTCAGCCGTCACCACAATTAACAACGCTTTGCGCGAATACAAAAAGGCAATAGCTGCGCGCGAACGGGAACGGGCGGAAGCAGAAGCAAAAGCAAAGGCAGAAGCCGCGGCGCGCAAGGCAGCCGCCGATGCCGCCAAAGCCAGAGAAGCCTCTTCTCAAACCACTGAAGAAAAAACCTCTGAATCCGGCGAGAAGAATGACACCGCAAAGCCGCAGTCCAGACCAGTAAAGAAACCAACAAGAAAAGCGCCGGCTCAAAAGAAAGAATTCAAAAAGGAAGAAAAACCGGAGGCGGAAAAAGAACAACCCGCCGGAACAGAAAAGCCTGAAAAAGAAACATCTGCAATAGATAACCAACAATAATCACCATAAGGAGACGTAACAATGGAAGAAATTTCCGCTTCTATAGTAAAACAATTGAGAGACGCCACAAACGTCAGCATGATGGAATGTAAACGCGCACTTCAGGAAGCAGGCGGCGACCTGCAGAAGGCGACAAGAATCTTGAGAGAAAGAGGCATGGCTGTTGCCGCCAAAAAAGCTTCCCGCGCCGCTAATCAGGGATTGATTGTATCATCTCTGACTGCTAATGCCGGCACCGGGTCACTCGTCGAAGTTAACTGCGAAACAGATTTTGTCGCGAGAAACCAGAATTTTCAAACATTCGCGGCTGACATGGCAGTTAAGGCGTGCTCCACCGACGCAAGCCTTGCCGAAAAGGAAAAGGATACAATCACTGCCAAAGTAGCAGAAATCGGCGAAAACATTTTAGTGCGCCGCAATATCCGCTATCAGCTTCAGGGAACAGGCCTCATAGCGTCATATATCCACCTTGGTGGAAAAGTGGGTGTTTTGATAGAAGTAAACTGCGGAAAGAATGAAACAACCGCAAATAACACGTTCAAAGATCTTGTCAAAGACCTTACTCTTCATATTGCCGCGTGCAGTCCAAGATACTTGCTCTCGTCCGATGTAACGGCAGATGAAATAGCATCCGAACGGGAAATCTACGCCAAACAGGTGCAGGATAAACCCAAGCAGATTATTGACAAAATTGTGGACGGAAAAATGCAAAAGTTTTACTCCCAGGTCTGCCTCATAGAACAGGAATTCGTGAAAGAACAGAAAACGTCCGTGAAAGCACTGCTGGCTGCAAAAGCAAAAGAACTGTCCGACACCATAAGCGTTCGCCGGTTCGCACGTTATCAGCTTGGCGAATAAAGCTTTCGGACGGACAGATAATTTGGCGTCGGTATAATCTCTTATAAATAGGAGCCAAAATGACCATTGACTGCCAGCTGGAAGAAGAACGCTCCAAATCCGCCAAATTGGTCTTTGTCACTGTTTTGACATTCGCAAGGTTCCCGCTTGTAATACTGTTTTTTACCGGGGCTCTCATTAACGCCGAATTCCCCGGTTCATTACTGTTTTATGTCTCTCTCGCCACACTGATAGCATCAGCAGTTACGGATTTTTTTGACGGCTACTATGCCAGAAAATTCAATGTTGTCACAAAACTGGGCGCGCATGCCGATCCCTTAATGGATAAATTTTTCTATCTTATCACAATGCCGCTTCTGGTTTTTATAGCCATGAAAAACCATCACAGAGCGCATGCAACCGTCCTGCTCCTTATGGCGGTGTTTTTTCTCGCCCGCGATCAATGGGTGACCTTCCTGCGGTCAATAGGATCAATGTACAAAGTAAGCGGTCGCGCCCACTGGTCTGGAAAACTGAGAACATGCATCAATTTCCCTCTTATATGCTGTGTCTTCGCCCTTGAAGAAGCACCTGTGCAGTTTCTTAACGCAACACTGGTTTATACCTTCGAAGTAATCGCGTTTCTCATCAACTTTATTTCCATCTGCATCTATACACGCAACTATTGGCCATATTTACGCAAATCCGCAGAACCTGATGTTGACTAAATCATCATCCGGAAACTTAATCGAGGGAAAATTTACCCCATTGTTGACTCATTATCAAAATATTGTTATTCTTCCTGTTATATGTGCAATTCAAATAAAGGTCAAACTTCCGTAAATGATTCAACCGCCAGCGCAATCAACCAGTTCTCCATAGGCATAGCCATAGCACTCGTCATTCCATTACTGGCCTTTTATTATTTTTCAATCATCAAACACAGCGTAAGCCAGTGGGAACTGCTGGCGGGAGCGGTTGTCATTGTTCTGGCCATAACCGGCTATCTCATATTGCGCAAACATCCTGCCCAGATAACAAAACTCCGCAGAAAAATAGAAAGCACAATGCACCATGTCGCCCCTTCCTCTGCTTCAACCGCGCTATCCGTCGAAGATGACATTAAAGCCCTGGAAAAATGCATGGACATCATGATTGATGAACTTAAAAACAAGGTCATCTCAGCTAAAGAAAGCGAGAATATACTTGAAGAGAAACTGTGCCTGGCAAAAAAAATGGAATCCCTCGACATCATGGTTTCACGGATAACACACGATTTCAACAATGTCATCGCTGTAATACTTGGCAACGCCGGAATCGTGATCCGCAATATTCCCAGTGACTCCGCAAACATCGAACACCTTCAGCAGATCGAAAAAACAGCATTGCAAACCGTCGAAGTAATCAAACAAATGCATGCTTATTCAGGAAAAGACCGGTACAGTTCTGAAAATATAGATCTCTCCGCTTTTACAAAAAAATATGATTCAGAATGGACTTCAGTCGCTAATAATATTCCCATTCAGTATGAGTTGACGGAAAAACTGCCCGGCATCAAGGCAGGCGCCGAAATGCTACTGCTGGCAATGAAAAACCTCATCACCAACGCAGCGGAAGTTTCAACAAATCCATCATCCAAAATAACTATCAGAACCGGCACAATGAACTGCACACGTCAATATCTTGACACAACATATTTCGACCAGCGCGCGGCAGAAGGCAACTATGCGTACATCCAGATATCCGACAATGGATCAGGCATCACTCCTGAAATTCAAGCCAGAATGTTTGACCCGTTTTTCTCCACCAAAACAAAAAAAGGGGGGCTTGGATTATGCTCCGTCATGGGTGTGGTGCGCGCGGCATCTGGTGCCATAAAAATTCAAAGCTCTCCGCAACATGGCACTACCATCACACTGCTCTTCCCGGCCATAACCTGATACGGTCATAAATGAAAGATGACCCGGCACTGCAATCAGCAGTAAAGATTTGAACATTGCAAGTTTCCATCAGAAAAGATCCATTTGCGCGGCATCATCCCTGCTTTTACGCGGCCTGTGTTTCGCTATGGACGGCTGACCTGTTTCACCCAGCTCACCTTCCTCAAGATTGGCAAGTATCTCCTTGGCACGGTCTATCACTTCCTGCGGCATTCCGGCCAGACGCGCCACTTGAATGCCATAACTCTTGTCGGAACCGCCCGGAACTATCTTTCGCAAAAACACTATCTTGTCGTTTTTCTCCTTCACCTGCACGTTGTAATTTTTCACCCCCTGCATGGTCAAGGCCAGGTCTGTCAACTCATGATAATGCGTGGCAAACAGAGTTTTGGCTTTCACTGATTCATTATTATGCAGATATTCAGCCACAGCCCACGCTATACTAATGCCGTCAAACGTGCTGGTTCCGCGCCCTATCTCATCAAGAACAATCAAACTCCTGCCTGTGGCACTGTTTAAAATATTCGCCGTTTCCTGCATTTCCACCATAAACGTGCTTCTGCCGCGTGCCAAATCGTCACTCGCGCCAACTCGCGTAAACACCCTGTCAACCACCCCTATCTCGGCATGATCCGCCGGAACAAATGAACCCATTTGCGCCATTATAACAATAAGTGCTACCTGTCTGATATAAGTCGATTTTCCCGCCATATTGGGACCTGTTATAATAATCAGCTGATTACTGACGCAATCAAGCTCTGTATCGTTGGGTACAAACCGCTCCCTGTCGGACATCTGCTCGACAACCGGATGCCTGCCGCCCTTGATCTTAACAACATCTCCTTCCGTCATAACAGGCCGGGTATAACGCATCGCCAGCGCCCTGTCGGCCAGTGAACTTATCACGTCCAGACAACCGATCGCGCCGGCCGTAGACTGTATGCGCGCCGTCTCGTCCACCACGGCTTGCCGCACATTCATAAACAAATCATACTCCAGCGCCATGGCGCGGTCCTGAGCATCAAAAACTTTCGTCTCATATTCCTTCAGCTCCGGAGTGATGAAACGCTCCGCGTTCACCAAGGTCTGCTTCCTGTTGTAATTGTCAGGCACATTCCCCAGCTGTCCCTTTGAAATTTCTATGTAATAACCAAAAACCCTGTTGTGCCTGACCTTTAGAGTTTTTATACCTGTTCTAGTCTGCTCACTGGCTTGATACTCAGCCAGCCATGTGCGGCCTTTAGCCGCTATGGAACGCAATTCATCAAGCTCTGCGTTATACCCGGCCCTGATGATCCCGCCCTCTTTCACCGTCACCGGCGGCTCATCTACAATGGCTTTATCTATCAGCGCAACAAGCTCCGGCAATTCAAACATGCTCCCGCCAAGCCCCGAAAGCAGTCCGTCTTCTATCTTTTCCAGCTGACCGCGCAATGACGGAACACTCTTCAATGATTCACTTATCGCGACTATATCCCTGCCGTTAGTCATACCGGAACCTATTCGCATAATAAGCCGTTCCATGTCCCTCACATGCCCCAAAGAGTCCCTTAAATTCGCAAGCAACGGCCTGTTCCCGCATAATACACTGATCGCTTCATGCCGTTCTGTAATCTTGCGCAACTCAACAAGCGGTCGCCAGCACCAGTCCCTTAACATCCGCGCTCCCATCGCTGTTTTGGTCACATCCAAAGTGCCCATGAGTGTAAATTTCGCCGCCTGCCCGCGCAAAGGAACCAAATCAAGATTACCGCATGTCGCCTCATCAAGAAGCAGAAATTCAGAAGACATCCTCAATGCAAACGATCTGATGTGACCGGTCTGACGCCTTAAATCTTCCTTCACATAGTAAAGCACTCCGCCGGCCGCGCCGACTATTGCCCGCTTCCCCTCGCACCCGAATCCATCCAGCGAATGAACACCCAAATGCCGGACCATCGTGTCGCGCGCAGTATCATAATCAAAAGTCCAATCCTCGCCCGAAGTAAGGTTCCCGGAAACCGACCCTGCCAGGAAATCACGTAACGACATATCATTCATGCTTTCCGCGGGAATAATGCATTCTGTTGGCGCGTAACGCCGAATTATATCGCACAATATCTGCAAACTTCCTGCTTCTTCACCAAAAAACAAACCCGTAGACATATCCAGAAGAGCAAGCCCAAATACATCACCGGCACAACAAACACCTGCCAGAAAATTGTGCCTGCCGGATTCAAGAATACTGTCTTCAGTGGCAGTGCCGGGTGTGACAATTCTGGTTACTTCACGCTTTACAATACCCTTTGCCGCCGAAGCATCCTCGACCTGTTCGCATACCGCCACTTTCAACCCTGCCTTTATCAACCGGGCTATATAGCCGTCAACTGCGTGGAAAGGCACTCCGCACATCGGAACGCTGTTTCGCCTTGTCAAAGCAATATCAAGAATAGGCGCCGCCGTTTTGGCGTCCTCAAAAAACATTTCATAAAAATCACCAAGCCTGAAAAACAATACAACCCCGTCCGGCATCTCCGACTTTATCTGGCGGTACTGCCTCATCATTGGAGTCATTTCATCAGACATATTAACCTCGCATTACCATCAATATCCCTTGCCCCGGTACGCTTTATCAAGTTTTCATCCTGTCTAAAAGCAGTCCGCTCAAACCATACCAGTCATCCACCGTAAGATTCTCCGGCCTGGCATTAATTTCAACCCCCGCTTGAGCCAGAATGCTTTCAGCATCACTCCGCTCCATCTTGAAACGGCCGGCTGATTTACTGAGAATGTTAACCAGTTGTTTGCGCCGGTACGAAAAAGCGCTTTTCGTAACATCATACAGCACTTCACGCGTTTCAACATCAAAACACTCATCATCACGCCTTATCATTTTTATAATAGCGGACTTTACAGCCGGCTTCGGCCAAAAACAAGTCGGACTAACCACCTTTACAAGTTCAATATCATACATCAACTGCGCCCACACACTCAACATGCCGTAATCACGCGTTCCTACCGGCGCCGCCAGCCTGTTCGCCACCTCAAGCTGTAATGTCACCACAATACAACGCAGAGGATCCGCCATCTTCACCTGATCAACCAGAATCCTGGTGCCAACCGAATAAGGCAGATTCGACACCATCTTGTTTACACCAAGAGCCGGCAAACGCTCAATATCCACCTCCAGCATGTCCGCGCAAATCACTTCCAGCCCCGGATTACCTTCGAATTTCGAGCGCAGAAAATCACTCAGCCGCCGGTCCTTCTCCACAATAATAACATGCCCCGCCCTGCGCGCCACCTCCTCGGTAACAACACCCAGCCCCGGGCCAACCTCAAGCACTGTATCGTCACGCCCTATATCAGCCGCGTCAATCAGAATATCCAGAATATTCCTGTCTATCAGAAAATTCTGCCCCATATTCTTGCCCGGACTTATATTCAGCTCTTCCAGCAGAGCACGAACATGGGAAAGACTTGTGAGATTAATCGCTGTCAAAACAACTCCGTGTCAAACACTTTTATGTACGCGCCTTCTTTTAAACTTTTCATCCAAACATCATAAACACGCCTGGATTCCTCATCTTTAAGCTTATCTTCTATCTTCTCTTGCGCCTCTTCAAACGACACCACCCTTTCATCAACGCGCTCTTCAAGTTTGATTATACAAAAAGCTTCATCCGTTTCCACAACCCGGCTGACTTCAACCGGAGTCAAGCCGGCCGCCGCGTTAGCAAGCTCAACACCAAGAATCTTCGGCTCAATTAATCCCCAGGCACCGCCATCCGCCGCTTTTGAATCCTTCGAATACTTTCTCGCCAATTCGGCAAAATTTTCACCAGCCGCCGCTTTGCCCCTAACCTCTTCAGCCTGCGCCCGCACCTGCCCGCTGTCGCTCTTGTCCGCTGGTTTCTTTAAAGTAATCGTCCTTACCCTTATCTTTCCGGTCATCCGGTAATTCCCCGAATTATTGTCGTACGCCTCCCGTACCGCGACAGGCGACACCTTCACCTTTTTATAAACATACTCCACGCGCATTGACGACACAATAATCTGATCTCTGATCATCTTCTGCCATTCTTCAAAAGACATTTTCTCTTCCGAAAGAACCTTTAAGAGCGCGGACCGGTCTCCGCCAAATGATTCCTGCATAACTTCATTCACTCTTTCATCCACAACCCAGTCAGGAAGATTCATTTTTTCCTTTTCAAACAGTTTCAGGATCAACTCCTGTTCTATAAGCGCGTTCAATGTGTTGGTATAAGCCTCTTTCAGCTTCAACTTCAACTGTTCTCCGCCGCCGTATTCCGCCTCTATCTTCTTCTTTAAAGGCTGCATCGCCAGAACAACCTCACCTATGGTTATCACCCGCTCGTTGACATAAGCCGCCAACCCGTCAATCACAACACTGTCTTTTTCTGCGCCACAGGCTGTAAACAACGGCAGAAGAAGTAAAAGCACAAACATCAGCATTTTAACCGTTTTCCAATAAAAAAATTTAGCATTTTTGTTCATTACCAAAGGCTCCTTACAGAATTTTCATTAAAAAAATAATACACCATTGACTTATTTAATAAGGTTAAGATAAAATCCGGGAAAATGAAAAGAATTATTGCCATTTCTTGTATTGTTATAACCGGGCTGGCTTTTATCACAGCTTTTTCGGGCTGTGAAACAGAATCCGCCTCTGAAGAACCATGGGCGGCTAATTCCGGCGGCGGCGGAGCCCTTAATATCTCCCCGGGAAACGCCACTTTAAGCGGCGGACAAACAGCAGAATTCACCGCTTCTGGCGGTTATAATTATGCATGGAGCCTGAGCGACACATCGTCCGGATCCCTCTCTTCGGCAACCGGCAGCAAAACCACATTCACCTGCACCGCCACAAACACCTCCGCCCCGAAAACCATAACGCTAACACTCAAATCAACCATACAGGACACAGCATATTCCCAAACTGCTCTGGCTTATATTACGGTGCTGTAGAAAAAAAACTCTCAATACCGCCATGACATCAGAACCTATGCCGATAACGAGCCTGACAAATCCGCGCATCAAGAAAATCGTCAAACTCCGCCAAAGGTCCCACAGGGATGAACTATCTCTCATGATTGTCGAAGGCTACCGGGAAATTAAAAGCGCCGTTCATAACAAGCACCTGCCTGTTGAATTGTTTTTCTGCCCGGAACTCTTTCAGGGCAGCAACAACGAGGATCTCGTGAAAAAATGTCACGATGCCGGAGCTGAACTCTTTCAATGCTCTAAACCGGTATTCACAAAAATTTCCTACAGAGACAGACCTGACGGTCTTCTCGCGCTTGCCCCGCAAATACATATACCCATCTCCAAACTGTCAGTGCCGGCTAATCCGCTCATAATCGTTGCGGAATCAATCGAAAAACCGGGAAACCTCGGAACAATACTGCGGTCAGCCGACGGCGCCGGGACCAACGCGGTCATCGTCTGCGACCAATGCACCGACATCAATAATCCAAACGTTGTACGCGCCAGCATAGGAACTGTTTTCGCCATACCTGTCATCGAAACTTCTTCAGAAGAGGCTCTAAAATGGCTGAAAGAACACGATATTCAGATAGTCGCGGCAACACCGCATACCGATAAACTTTACACGGATGTAAATTTCACAAAAGGCACAGCCATAGTGCTCGGCACCGAACAGTACGGCTTAAGCAAAACATGGCTGGATGAAAACACCATTCAGGTCCGCATACCCATGAACGGCCAGGCAGATTCACTCAATGTGGCCACCGCCGCTACAATACTTGTTTACGAAGCAACACGTCAACGCTCACTCTGATTTTTCAATAGGTGTATTCCACTTATGAATAACAACCAGTCAGATAAATCAAAATCGTTCAAATGGCTCAACGCCACACAGTTCCTCGGCGCGCTGAACGATAATGTATTCCAACTGCTTGTTATATTCTTTCTTACATCATTCCTGTCGGCGTCGGGCGACAAAAACCTTCAAACCAGCATCATGACCACAGCAACCGTCGTATTCGTTCTTCCTTTTCTGATTTTCTCTCACGCCGCCGGAGTACTCGCCGACAGATTCAGTAAACGCAATATCATCGTATTTTCCAAGTATCTCGAACTGGCAATTATGGCCGGAGGCTTTATAGCCATAATGCTCCCCTGCTCCGCGTCAGCCCAAATACTTTACTTTTTGATCTTTCTCATGTGTACGCAAAGCACAATTTTCGGCCCGTCAAAATACGGAATCATCCCTGAACTCGTAGCCAAGGAGCAATTGTCACGCGCCAACAGCTCTCTGGTAGCTCTTACATATCTGGCCATAATTTTCGGCACTTTCCTTCCGTCTCTTATCATTGACCGTGTATTTCCGGGCAATTACCGGGCTCTTTCAGCATTATGCCTCCTGTTAGCCGGAATCGGCGTAATAACCAGCATAAAAATAAACCATACAGACGCCGCTAAAAACAAACGCCCTTTTACACCGCTTTTTGTAATAGATATTTTCAAAACCATGAAGCGCATCAGCAGTGACCGCGACCTTTTTCTAGCGGTCATCGGCTCGGCTTATTTCATGTTCATAGGCGCATTCATCAAACTTAATATTCTGCTGTACGGCCAGGAATGTCTGGGCTTGTCCATGGAAACCAGCGGCTACCTCTTCCCTGTAGCCGCGCTCGGCATCGGCGTCGGAGCCATAATGGCCGGCAAAGTGTCAGGCCGTAATATAGAATTCGGAATAGTCCCCGTCGGAGCCATGGGGCTTACCCTCTCCTGCATCCTGCTGAGCGTCAATACAGGCTCCATCAGCACCACCGCTGTCTTAATAGCATTGATAGGAATCAGCTCCGGACTGTTTATCGTGCCCCTTGATGCTTTCATCCAGTATCGCAGCCCGGCCGCCAACAGGGGCGAAATTCTGGCATGCCAGAATTTCCTCAGCTTCACCGGAGTAGCCGTTGCCGCATTCACACTTAAACTGCTGGCCAGCATCTTCCACCTCAGCGCCAGCCAGTCTTTCATGGTAGTAGGCATTCTGACAGGCCTGCTGGCCGTCTACGCGGTGATAATACTGCCTGATTTCCTTATACGCTTTGTCGTGGTTGCCCTTACAAAATGCGTCTATAGAATTAGAACTTACGGCGTAGAAAATGTTCCATCACACGGCCCGGCCCTGCTCGTATCCAACCATGTCACATGGGTTGATGCCCTGCTCATCGCCGCAACGCAACAACGGAGAATCCGCTACATAATGGCGCGGGAAATATACAACAATAAATTCCTCAACCCGCTTTTTAAACTCATGGGCGTCATCCCCATATCGCCAGACGACCCGCCGCGCCAAATCGTAACATCCTTGAAACAGGCCGGAGCGGTTCTCGATGACGGCATGATGGTATGCATATTTGCCGAAGGCGCCATAACCCGCAATGGCAATATGCAGGAGTTTAAATCCGGATTCGAACGCATTGTCAAAAACACAACACATCCCGTTATACCAGTCTATATCGGCGGAGCATGGGGCAGTATATTCAGTTACAGCCACGGAAAACTGCTGGGCAGACTGCCAAGCTCCATACCTTACAACATCTCTATCCTGTTCGGAAAACCCATGCCCCCAACTTCATCCTCCGCGGAAGTACGCCAGGCTGTACTGGAACTGTCAAGCGAGTTCTTCCATCTCCGCAAAACACGCAAACATTCTCTGCCGGAAATCTTCGTCACCTCCGCCCGCAAATGGTGGTCACATCACGCCATGTCAGACACAACAGGAAAAGAACTCTCTTACGGGCAGACTCTGACCGCTTCAATCGCCATAGCTGACGAAATCAAGAATATAGACCGCCATCAAAAATACATCGGCGTGCTTCTCCCGCCTTCCGTAGGAGCCGCCATTACCAATATCGCCATCCATCTCCTCGGGAAGATACCGGTAAACATCAATTTCACGGCTTCCAGACAGTCCATCAAGTCCGCACTGGATCAGTGCGAAATTAAAACCATAATATCTTCCCGCGCTTTTCTGGAAAAATTCAGCGGAATTGTTGATCCGGAACAAACTGTAATGCTGGAAGACATCACTTCCCGATTAACTTTACCCAAAAGAATCAAGGCTTTTCTGAAAGCCATCTTCGCACCCGTTAAAATCCTTCATTGCCACCCAATATCCGGGCCGGACGACATCGCAACAATCATTTTCTCGTCAGGCAGTACCGGCCAGCCTAAAGGAATAATGCTCAGTCATTATAATATAATTTCAAATATAGAAGGATTCCGGCAGGTATTCAGGTTCCAAAAACACGACCGCATGTGCGGCGTCCTGCCATTCTTTCATTCTTTCGGATACACAGCCACATTGTGGTGCCCTCTGCTCACCGGCTTTTCCGTGGCCTATCACAACAACCCGATTGACGGCGCCAAGATCGCCGAAATCGTACGCGACAAAAAACTCACCACTCTCCTGTCAACACCCACTTTCCTGCTTTCTTATATCCGGCGCGCCGAACGTGAACACTTTGCCAGTCTCAAACACGTCATCGTCGGCGCCGAAAAACTCAAAAAACGAATTGCCGACGCCTTTCATGAAAAGTTCGGCATCAGACCGCTCGAAGGATACGGCGCAACAGAACTCTCTCCCGTAGGCTCCGTAAATATACCCGACGTCACCATAGACAATATCAGCCAAACTGGAACAAAGGAAGGAAGTATCGGCCACCCCATACCCGGAGTAACAATGAAAATCGTTGATCCGGAATCGAAACAGCCCCTGCCGTTCGGTAAAGAAGGCCTGCTGTTGGTCAAAGGCCCCAATGTAATGCCCGGATATCTTAACAACCCCGAAAAAAACAGCGAAGTCATCCGCGACGGCTGGTATGACACCGGCGATATCGCCGTAATGGATGCCGATGGATTCGTATTCCTGCTGGACCGCATGTCGCGCTACAGCAAAATCGGCGGCGAAATGGTTCCTCATCTGGCAATCGAAGAAAAACTCATGCAAAACCTGAACAGCCAGAATCAAGCAGTCTTTGTCTCATCCGTATCGGACGAAACCAAAGGCGAACAACTGGTAGTGCTTTACACCGCTGAAGCCGGCCATCCCGACGATCTGCACAGCATAATCGAGGAAAGCGATCTCCCTAATCTTTGGCGCCCTAAAAAACATAATTATTTCAAAATTGAAACCATGCCCATGCTCGGCTCCGGAAAGCTTGACCTGAAACGGCTCAAAGAACTCGCACTCGATTTCACATCCAGCAGAACACCGTTTGACTGCAAAAACACGCAGGAATAGGTTCTCCGTTTTTGCTTTCAAAATACCCATGTTCACCCCATACTAGCACCAAAGTTATAAATAACAGGAAAGGATCACGTCTCCGTGTCACCGTTCACATTATCAATAATCAGAATCGTCATAGCCGTCTACGTTGGATTGTGTTTAATTCTATTATTCACTCAATCACGTCAGGTATACGTTCCGGACAGAGTAGTTGAATTCACCCCGGCCAGTCTCGATATGACATACACGGACATCAGCATGACAACAGAAGACGGACAAACCATAACCGGCTGGTTCGTTCCAGCGCCGCAGGGGGAACCGGCTGACACCGTACTGTTCTGCCACGGCAACGGCGGCAATATCGGCAACAACATTGAGCCGGTACATGCTTTTCACAAACTCGGTTGCAACGTGCTTGTTTTCGACTACCGCGGCTACGGAAGAAGCTCCGGCAAGCCGTCGGAAAAAGGAACCTACACCGACGCGTATACAGCATGGAATTATCTCACCAAACAACAGGGCGTGCCGCCGGAAAAAATAATCATCTTCGGCCAATCACTTGGCGGCCCCATTGCCGCGTGGCTGACACAAAAAGTTTCACCAAAAATGCTTGTTATCGAATCAACATTCACATCAGCGCCCGACATGGCCGCCAAAATGTTCCCGCTTCTCCCGGCGCGCTTCCTGTGCCGCTACAAATACGATACCCGATCCTACCTGAAATCCATCAAATGCCCCGTTCTCATAGCGCACAGCACACAGGATGAAATGATTCCTTTTTCGCATGGCAAACGTCTTTTTGAAGCGGCCAACAACCCCAAACGTTTTATTCAGATGACCGGCAATCACAACAACACCGGAATAGATATTGACACTGCCTATCAGAAAATTTTCAGCGAAATGATGAGAGCAATCCCTGCTTCATCAAAAACAGAATCTGCCGCAAACTAAAGACCTGTCTCGTCCTGATTTCGATTTGACACTCTTAGCATCCAATTCAGACAGGATTACAGGATGGGGTATGGTTGCAGTATCCTGTAGATCTTTCCATTCCTGTCAACTGCCGCACTTCCGTCTTGATTCAGCCCCGCTCGTCCACAGGTGACACGCATTCTTTAACTTGCAAGGCGCGGCGGTTGACCATCCAAACCTTATGAACGCGTATGGGCCTTGCCGAGCGTGTTCAGTCACAAGCTTGCTTGTTGTCCTTCCACATTTACAAGAATGGATTTCGGAAAGCCAAGGGGGGTACACTGCAAGTGTACCGCCTTGACTTTCCGATGCCGTAGATCAACAGGATAATCCTGTCATCCTGTCCTCTCTATCTCAGAGTCAGTGTCACGTCCTCTTGACTTCCGACTTCTTTGCTTCAAGGCCAGTATCCTGCCCACTTGTTCAGCACAATCAACAAGCATCACAGGCCCCTTCCTGCGCAAATCACATTCATTAACAGGCTTGTTCAATGCCGAAAAATAAGCGTCTATACCGATTTTATGAACTTTGTCCGCACCTTTACCAATGGAACCGCAAATGGCTATCACTGGAAGTCCCAGCCTTTTCGCCGCACGCGCGACACCCGCCGGTGTCTTTCCATGCACTGTCTGACCGTCAATCCGGCCTTCTCCTGTAATCACAAGGTCACAACCCTTTAGTTTTTTCTCCAGCTTAACGATCTCAATAACAATGTCCACTCCGGGCCTTAACCGCGCGCCTGCAAACGCCATCAAACCGGCACCAATCCCGCCGGCCGCGCCACCGCCCGGAACTTTCATCACATCAACACCAACATCTCTTTTTACAATTCCGGCAAACAGTTTCAGATTGGCATCCAACTGCTTCGCCATCGCCGGAGTGGCTCCCTTCTGGGGCCCGTAAACACGTGACGCGCCACGCGCGCCGGTCAACGGATTGTCCACATCACAAGCAACTTCAACCAGCACATCCTTCAGCCTCCGGTCCAACCCTTTCATTTCAATCCGGTCAAGCGCGATCAAGGCTCCGCCCCCATCAGCAATCTCCCGTCCACGCGAATCAAGAAATTTTACCCCTAGCGCGCGCGCCATCCCGGCACCGCCGTCATTCGTCGCACTCCCGCCAATGCCAATGATTATCCTATCCACCTTCCGGTCAAGAGCTGAACGAATCAGCTCACCGGTTCCAAATGTACTGGCCTTCAAAGGATCCCTCTCAGCCGGCTTCAACAGCATCACCCCGCTCGCCGCCGCCATTTCAATCACTGCCGTCCTGCCGTCACCTGTCAAACCGTATTCAGCTTGAATCTTTCTGCCCAACGGGTCTTTTACCGCCAGCCGGACGATTTTACCGCCGGTCGACGCCATTATCGTCCGCATCGTCCCCTCCCCGCCGTCAGCCATGGGGATCTTTTTGACGCGAATATTGAATAAAGCCCTTTTCAGACCGGTCTCTATGCAATCAGCCGCTTCCATTGCGGTCAAACTGCCTTTAAACGAATCAGGGGCTATTGCTATTGTGATCAGATTTATTCTCCTCATTGCCCGGAATATAACGTCATCCGCCTGACAGAACAATAAAAACTATCCCGCCCCAAACCTTGACCATTATGAAACAAAGTATTACACTACCCGCCTTACTTGAAAGAACCGTAAATGAGGAACAGAGGAAAGATACAATATGAAAGATTCACCTGTAACAATGAACCACAGAAAAGAAGATTGGATTGGATACAGCCCCGATATCAAAATCCTTGACTGCACAATACGCGATGGCGGACTTATCAATAACCACAAGTTCGATGATGACTTTGTGAAGTTCATATACAAATCCTGCGTTGCCGCCGGCGTTGACTACATAGAATTAGGATACAAGTCATCCAAAAAAATATACAACGCCAACGAATACGGCGCATGGAAATACTGCGATGAAGACGATTTGCGCCGGATCGTGGAGGAAAATCCTTCTTCCTGTAAGATATCCGTCATGGCAGACGCCGACCGCACTGATTATCACGAGGATATTCTACCCAAGAAGGACAGCGTGATAGACTGCATACGTGTCGCCTGCTATATTCATCAGATCCCAACAGCAATTGATATGATTAAGTATGCCGATGATAAAGGCTATGAGACACTGCTTCAGCTAATGGCTATCTCTGCCGTTAAGGAACATGACCTCATTAACACACTTGAGCTGGCGGCAAAGAGTCCGGCAAGCGGCGTTTACATAGTTGACAGTTTCGGCTCTCTATACTCTGAACAGGTCAGAGAACTCACCACCTTGTTTCTCAAGGTACTCAATGGAACCGGCAAAGATGTGGGGTTCCACGGGCACAACAACCAGCAGTTGGCTTATGCCAACACCATAGAAGCGCTGATCTGCGGCGCCAACCGTCTCGATGCCACAATAAGCGGACTAGGAAGAGGCGCAGGTAACTGCCCGCTGGAACTGCTGATTGGATTTCTTCATAATCCGAAATTTCATGCCAGACCCATAATAGAATGCTGTCAGAAAGTCTTTGTTCCACTTTCAAAAACAATGGATTGGGGCTACAGCATTCCATACGCTATTACAGGACAACTTAACCAGCATCCGCGCTCCGCCATGGCCATGCGCGCCGGCAGTGCTCCGGATGATTATCTGAATTTCTACGACAAGATAATAGAAGAAGCATAACAAAACCGTCAGACCATGTAAAAACGGCGGTGAAAATGATCATGCTATGAACAGGCAGCACCAGACGAACAATCTCTCAATGGTAATCATGTGCCTCATAATGGCATTTTGCCTCTGCTCATGTTCAAGACACAGCACCGTCTCGCCGCCGCAGGATCAGTCTATCCGCATTATCTCACTCGCTCCCAACCTGACGGAAATAGTCTGCGCAATCGGCGCCGGGCATCTCCTTGTCGGCAGAACATCCGTCTGCAACTACCCTCCTGAAACCGTTGCCAGCATACCGGTTGTAGGCGGCTTCGGCACTCCTTCAATTGAAACACTAACCGCACTAAAACCCACGCTTATCCTCGACATAGACCTGCTGGATGAAGCCGTAGGAAACAAAATAGACGAATTAGGACTGCACCGGGAAAGAATTTTATGCGCCTCTCTGAAAGACATTCCCGAAGCCATTAGAAAAATAGGCCGTCTCAGCCAGCACGAAAATGAGGCCGGCGATCTCGCAAACACTATTATGAACAGGTTAACCACCCTTGAACCAGCCGCAGTTCCGGCATCCGGACAACTTTCTGTTTTCGTTGAAGTCGCCAGCGACCCCCTCTTTACAATCGGCAAGTCTTCTTTCATATCCGAACTTGTCAGAATCGCGGGCGGCAAAAACATCGGTGATGAAGCAGCGGAACAATCTTATTTCCAAATTACACCTGAATGGGTTATCGCGCGTGATCCGGACATCATCATCTGTCTCGGACCGTCAGGCGCCATACCGGCGCGGGAGGCCGTTATCAAAAGGTCAGGATGGGAAAACGTCAATGCCGTCAAAACCGGTCATGTATATGACAACCTCAACGCTGATGTCATAAGCCGGCCGGGTCCGCGCGTGCTTGAAGCCATTGAACAACTCCGCGCCATTATTCAAAATCAGCCATGAAAACAAACAAAAAAAGCATTTTATGGATTCTGGCAATTCTCACACCGGTACTTCTTCTCATCTGTCTTGCCGCCGGCGCGTCAGGACTGGGCATACCTGACTGGAAAACAGACACCGGCCGGGCTATACTGTTCCTGCGTCTTGACAGGATCATAACAGGATTCGTGGTTGGGGCTGCGCTGTCGGTGGCCGGAGTAGTTCTGCAGGCACTGCTACGCAATCCGCTGGCTGAACCATATGTGCTTGGAGTAAGCAGTGGCGCCGCGCTTGGAGCCTCAATCGCGATTGTCGCCGGCATTTCGTTTCTGGGTGTATTTACCATACCCTTAACCGCATTCTTATTCGCGATCGCCACTCTTGCCACCGTTTACTTTCTGGCCGGTGCGGGGCAGAAATTATCAATATACGGCATCATCCTCAGCGGTGTGATAGTAAGCTCCATCTGCTCCAGCATTCTCCTGTTCATAATCGCGTGGGTGCCGATCGAAGGATTGCACAGTATAATGTGGTGGATGCTAGGAGATCTGCAGATAACATCCCGGCCCCTGCTCGCCGCCGGCTCAATCGTCACAATACTCTGCATTGCCGGCGTATGGATGCTCGCGCGTGAACTTAACGCGCTCTCCCTCGGCAGCGACATGGCTCATCACGTTGGAGTGCCGACAAAACTGGCGGTGACACTCGGCCTTACTCTTGCCACATTAATTACGTCAGCCGCCGTTTCTCTGGCCGGCTTAATAGGATTCGCAGGACTGGTGATACCGCATGTCACACGAAGCATTACCGGGCCCGATCATAAGCGCCTTATTCCGGCCGCCGCTATTTTTGGCGGACTTTTCCTTACGATTTGCGATGCCGCCGCCAGAACAATTCTCGCACCGCGCGAAATCCCCGTCGGAGTAATAACCGCCATCATAGGAGGCCCTTTCTTTCTCTTTATATTGAAAAAGCGCCGCAAGAAAGGCTTTATGGAATGAAAGACAAAGCCCTGCAATTTAACAATCTTTTCGCAGGCTACCACGGTTCACCCGTCATTCGGGATCTCTCGCTTTGTGTCGAACAGGGTGAAATGATAGGCCTGCTGGGCCCGAATGGAGCCGGAAAAACAACTCTCTTCCGCTGTATCACAGGACTCTGCACCCCGCTTTCCGGCACAGTCAGCATATTCGGAAATAACACCCGGCGCCTCACCGCGTCAAAACGCGCGCGCCTGGTGGCCGTTGTGCCGCAGGAACTGGAAATATCCGTTCCTTTCACAATTCAGGAAATTGTCACCATCGGCCGCACAGCATCGCTTAGCCGATGGACCCCGCCGTCAAACCACGATCGCAATATAATAGAACGCGCCATGGTTTATACAGATGTGGCGGATATGAAACACCGGCCTTTCACGGAACTCAGCGGGGGCGAAAAACAACGGGCCATTGTGGCAATGGCCATAGCGCAGGAACCCAGCATGATTCTTATGGACGAAGCCACATCCTGCCTCGACATCAATCACAGACTGGAAATCATGCAGATTATCGAACGGCTCAATATCGAGCAGGATGTCACGGTTTTAATGATAAGTCATGACATCAACACCACTGCCGAGTTCTGCAGACGCCTGCTTATCATGGACCACGGCCGCATCGTTGCAGACGGGGCCCCGTCAAAAGTTCTGACAGAGGAAACTCTGCGTCATGTTTATCACTGCGATGTTCATATACAGAAAAACAGCATGAACGGCTCCGTAACTGTTCTGCCGGCCCCGCGCCTCACTCACGGCAAATCGGGACAGGGCATACGCGTCCACATAATATCCGGCGGCGGCTGTGGCGAAGAAATCATGCGGCGCTTAAGCCTGTGCGGTTATACCCTGACATGCGGAGTATTGAACAATGGAGACAGCGACACCGAAACTGCCCGGGCGCTTGGCATAGAGACAGCGCTGGAAAAACCATTTTCGCCGGTCAGCCAGCCTGCACTGGAAACAGCGGGCAAAATGACCCGTGAAACAGACGCTATCGTCATCTGCGGTGTGCCATTCGGCCCCGGAAATGTGGTCAACCTTGACCTGGCACAGCAGGCGCTTGATGCCGGCAAACCGGTATTGATCATGGAAGGCATAGCAGACCGGGATTACACGCCTGACCGCATTGCCACAAAACGCGTTCAGGACCTCATGAATAGAGGCGCAAAATCATGGCAAGATCTTACAGATCTGCTAAATATGATTCCACACACATCAATTCCTCAGAAAAATTAACCCATATTCCGGGACCGCTCAATTTTCTGCAGACACAAGACGCCGGAAAATCGAAACTGACGGTAACGACGTCAAAGAGACAGAACTCTTTTCTCTTGCTGGCGCGATAACGGGCGAAATACGGTCACATATGTAGAGTAAAATAAAGTTTATCTAATCAACCAGCCCATCGCCTAGCGGGATGCCGCATTTATTATACGGTTCTTATGTCCTAAAAGAATGGCTTCCTGATTCCGGTCAAATGCATTTACTTTCTGACAGCAGTGCTCCTTATTTCATATTTTTAACGGATCATTTATCGCTATTCCAACCCCGAAGCGGCGTTTTTAACAGATAAATCATTGACAGGAATTGGAATGTACTGGTAAAAGCCATCTGATAAGCATAGTATTTTTGGGTCATAGAGCATAGAAGAGATGATTTTTCCTCAGCACGGGAGGCGCCATAGTATATGATTATAAATGGTATCGGAAAAAAAGTTGAAATATCCGGCAATACGTTTAAGTCCATGAAAAAACAGCTTGAACCGTTGAATCAATCAATTGTCAAAATTTCTTCGGACTATTATCAGATCAGCAAAGCTATTCCGCCCCTTCCTACTGACGTGATGATAAACCCAAAAGAATACGCGCTTATGGAAGATGCAAGGGACGTTGACGGAGACACTCTTAATTATCAAACAAGTTTTGCTATTTCAATGTTTCAAAGATTCAACGGTAAAGATTACACGTATGCTAATGTTGAATCATTGAAAGTTGGTTTACTTGTGCCACCGCCTTCGAAATTCATGCCGTACTGGCAGAATGTAAATGCCGCGCTTAACGGCAGTGGCGTATTGTATGATGCTCAAGGCGTCTTGATAGACGGTGTCCAGTTGACCAGATACGTGCGTGAATTAAACTATGAGTCATGGGTCTGGCTTAATGCCGGATTTTCAAAGGGTAGTGGTTTTAAAGGTTTAAATCTGGCAACCATTACCGGTCTTGACGAAGACAACAAACCTGTTTTGTCCTTTGTTCCGCTTGAAGAATGCATGGAGAAAGACGGCTGGGCTGATATGGAATCATTGAACGATCAGGGATTCCCCACCAAAGAAGCGCCTGTCAGATCATACGAACCGGGAAAGACGTTTTATTTCTGGAGTCCCGTCCTTGGCTCTGTCACGGGATTCGGCGCTAATTCGGATTCAGGCGGAGCTGATCTTGACTGCAGTAGATGTATTGATGGCGGTAGAGGTTCACTCGGCGTGTTTGCAGCTGTTGCCGCTTCAACTGATCCCGAAAAATACGGCAAACTTTGATTTTTCTAATCACGCATAATTCAGATGGTCACCCCTTAGATTTAGAGGCAACCTGTTAGCAACCGGCTCAGAGAAAATCTTTGATTCACGCGCCCTGTCATGACATAATGGCGTATTAATTGTTTGTATTATGCCACGTTAAGGATTAACTATGAGTATGATAACTTTCATTACCGGTGGGGCGCGCAGCGGCAAAAGCCGCATCGCCATGGAACTTGCCTCAAAATATTCAAGCAAGGCATTCATCGCCACCGCCGTCCCGTTTGACGCCGAAATGAAAGAACGAATTAAGCGCCACAAGCTGGAGCGCAGTAAAACATTTTTCACCATCGAGGAACCAAAAAAACTTTCCTCCGCCATAGCATCACTTCCAGCCGGCACAAAAGTTGTTGTCATTGACTGCCTCACAGTATGGCTTTCAAATCTGATTCATGACAATGACATCGAATCTGACACATGCCCTCAAATATCAGATTTTTTGAAAGCAATCAAAAACCCGCCTTGCGATATCATTATTGTTTCGAATGAAGTTGGTTGCGGGATAGTTCCCGAAAATCCGCTGGCCCGGAATTTCCGTGATATTGCCGGAAAGCTCAACCAGAATGTCGCGTCCATCGCAAACAATGTCATTCTGGCGGTATCCGGCATTCCTGTAGAGATTAAAGCAAAGAAACGAATTCGTTCTCAGCGGAAAAAATAAAATAAGACTCACGTTTTGTCAGATTCATGAAGACGCAAAAGAAAAACATAATAACAGCATTCTTTGCGATAACTGCTTTTGTCATTCTGACAGGCACATTGATTATATGCCGGCAATGCCGGACTGCACCAAAGAATACCGTCTGTACCGCCAAGAACAGTACATCAACTACTGAACACAAAGCTTCTTACAAAACCAACACTTTGCCGGTTAATACAAACAACTCGATCGCCATCTCTCAGCATCAGACATCATTGCAGGACGGTCAAAACCAGCACGGCAGGAACAATACCACAATTTCCAACCAGACAGGCGGTGGCCATGCGCGGGCAACTGATTTTAATTTAAACTCTATTTCCAAAATCAATACTAATACCCTGACACAAGCGGAAAAGAGAGCTCTGGTCTCCAAACTTTCCCGGGAAGCAATACGTGCCAGCCTGAAAGAAGCACGTGACGTTGAAATTAAAATCAACCACATCATAGCCGACACTAAATATCCCTATCTCAAACAATTAAACGCCATTGATGTTTCCAACTGTCCCGAAGAATTCGTCAAGACATACGAACAATTCATAGAACAATTCACCATAGATGAAACATCGGCTGGTTATTTATTGACGACCTTGAATGAATTATCGCAACAGGAACCCGACATTGCCGCACGCAACGCAATGGAAACGGTCATACAGTCAATTAATCAGATCACTCGGGAACAGAACCAGAAAATCACCGAAAATATAACCGCCTTCAAGGAGCAGTATGTAAAAGATCGAATACCGAAACTCAACACTGCTATTCCCAACCGGGAATGTCTTGACCTTTTGAAAAATTCTGGAGCCTCACCGGAATTCATTGCCGCCTATAATTCCTATATTCAGGCGATCAATGAAGGCAATTTTGACGCCATAGCAAAGTCCGCTTCTGAAATGAGCTTTGCGGGACAAAACAACATCCCACCTCTGCCATCTGATCAAATATCAGATAAATTCGAGACATTTCTTAATGATCTGGTTGAAAATAAATATCAATTAAACGCCATCTATGGCGAAACAGTTGATTCCCCCACATCATCTGAAGAACAATCCGCCGCCATACAGGAAATTCTCCAGACAAAACATGCCACCGACCTAAAAGATTATTGGGACACGGAAAGACGCATTCCTGATCATGAATACAGCGATCTCCTGTCTACAGAATCAAAAGCATATCTTGACTCCTGCCCTTCCGACTTCCGGGAGGCGTATGCTCAGCATCTTGCCGCTTGGGAAAAAATGGATTACAGCCAAGCGATGAACACATGGATGCAAGTACGCGCATTAAGCGATAAATACAAATTGCAAGGCCCTTACGCGGAAGAATGGAACATCAATACACAGGAGGCGCCGCCTGCCGAAGTCACCAAAGAACAACGGCTGGCTATGGAGAAAGTCATGGAAATTGATCATGATTTAACAAATCTTCGAAACAGTGAAATCTGCAACCGGGCCATACAGAAGGAATTGAGCGACATATCCAATGTTTCTTTGAGCAATTGTCCGGCACCATTCAGCGACGCGTATAAAGAATATATCGCTTCCCATATTTACAACGCCGAAAACATACCTATCGAAAATGTAACACGAGAACAATATAACGCTTATCAGTCTTACAACTCAACGAATCTCCCGAACACATCTGCATCGCCGACAAATCAGGCATCCATCGTTCTATACACCGACAATAAAGTCGAGGCGGTTTCTTCAGCTTATCTCAACGCAACAAACACTCCGGCTCAAACCCCATGACCAACATACATCTCAAAATTTCCGTATAAAGCAACAAACCCGCTTCAATCTTGACATAATGCCCTTTAAGGGATTACGGGCATAAACCACCCCTTACATGAGAATACCAGTGGATATTCATGCTTGCAGTGGAAACGGGGAGCCGTGTTCGATGAACTTATTCACAACCTCAGTGATCGTTGGAACGGTACAATACAGGAGAGGCTGATTTCTATTCACTGGCAATCAATAAAAAAAGTATCGATAAAAAGTTTTCTTCCGGATATGGTGTAATGCATGGAAATTTCAGATCCAACAGAATATGAATTGCTAGACAGCGGTCAGGCCCGAAAGCTGGAGAGATTTGGCCGCTTTGTATTATCCCGTCCCTGCGTGGCGGCCGTATGGAACCCCTTGCTGTCGACTTCGGCGTGGCAGAATGCGGATGCCGTGTTTGATCGCGAAGGCGGAAATGCCTGGAGCTTCCGGCAACCCTTGCCGGAAACCTGGCCCATCGTTGTGGATGGCCTTCAATTCTCACTGTCGGCCACTGGATTCGGGCATGTGGGCGTTTTTCCGGAACATCGTCAGATGTGGAAGAAGATGGAATCCGTCTTGCGTGTGGAAAAAAAGGGCGCAGCTCCGTTGCAGGTGTTGAATCTGTTCGCATATACCGGCGGCGCCACTTTGGCCGCGGCTCGGGCCGGCGCAGCGGTTTGTCATGTGGATGCCTCCCGCGGCATGGTGGCGCGTGCCCGGGAAAATGCGGCCCTGAATGGATTGGAATCCACACCCATACGCTGGATTGTGGATGACGTGCATAAGTTTCTCCAGCGCGAAGAACGCCGGGGCACCAGATATGATGGAATCATCCTGGATCCGCCCAGTTTCGGGCGCGGAAAATCCGGTGAAGTTTTCAAGATCGAAACGGATCTTATTTATCTGCTGGAACAGTGCGCACGGGTGTTGTCGGAACAGCCACGATTTATGATTCTCAGTTGTCATACACCGGCCTTTACTCCGCTGGTGTTGCGACATGTGGTGGGACGGATGATGCAAACACGTGGCGGCAGAACGGAAAGCGGCGAGCTGATACTGACCGGAGATCCGTCCGTATTGCCCGTTCCGAGTGGAACATTTGCAATGTGGGCGGCAGAAGCACGTACGGCGTAAGGAAAAACTATGAGAAGACCGATTTGCTGGGTACTGAAACTGGAAGATGGCGTAAAGAAGAAAATCATGGTGACTTTCTCAGGGAACAAGATACGATGGAAATCCAAGCGTTCCGACGAAGCCGTCTGGAAGTATGATGTGGTTCCGGATGAGCAGGATTGGGACGATTTACTGAAATTAGCGGAAGCCCGTTACGCCCGCCGACGAATCCCCTACTCTCATCTGGAGCTAATCCATAAAAAAAGAGACGTATCTTTCCCCCGCGCGCAGGAATAACACTATTTCAAGCATATAATTGCACTGTTTTTTTACTTCGACAGCGTTCGTGCTTGCGATAACAATCCGCTTCAATCTTGACATAACGCTCTTTCAAGAACATATTTATAAGGTTTTAAAACCATAAATCAGAATAACCTTAAGGATGAAAACATGACGAATGAATCAGAGAAAGGCATTAAATCAAAATTAACAAAGCACATACGCACACGACTCGTATCCGGCTTACTGGTACTTATTCCACTGGCAATAACCATATTCATCATAAGACTGATTTTCAACACTCTTACATCTTTCGCCACTCCTATATTAAGGCCCTGGATTGGCACATGGCCGGAATACATTTTGCTCACAATTGCCTTTATCACCACAGTAATACTGCTTTATGCCGTAGGATTAATTGCCACACACATTGTTGGCAAACGCCTTATCCGCATAGGAGAAGCCATTCTGCTCAAACTCCCGATTGTAAAAACCGTCTACTCCGCGTCCAAGCAAGTGGTAGATACATTTTCTCTTTCCAATGCGGCCTCTTTCAAAGCTGTTGCTTTGATCGAATTCCCGCACCAAAAATCCCTGGCAATCGGTTTCATCACGGGTACAATGCTTAACGAATCCAATAAAAAGCTTTACCGCGTGTTTGTGCCAACAACACCAAACCCTACTTCGGGTTTTCTGCTTATCCTCCCGGAGAAGGAAGTGCATTTTACAGATATTTCCGTAGAAGATGGCGTGAAAATGGTAGTCTCCGGAGGCATGCTGTCTCCTGTAAGTTACAAAGAAATATCAAACACTTTGGAATAAAGTTTATCCCGGATTGCACATCTAAAATGATGAACACACTGAACAAACATGCATGCAGCATCATAATACTGACATCAGCATTGATCATTGCCGGATGCGCCCACACCGCTGTTTTCCCCTGCTCTCCCATGACCCTCACCGACTCCCAATTGCTGAATCACGCAGCAAAACATCTCTCGTCAAAATACCCGAACATCAACCTGAATGTATTTAAAACAGATATACAGCGCGAATCTTCTCAGGCAGTTGTAACCTACCGCCGGCAGTGGCCGGAAGTCGCATCACCAGACAAACCAGTGAGCAGATTGATGACAGAATCCATTTCCGTGATCATTACCCAAAACGGAAAATGCAGTTCCAGCCGGTCAAAAAAGGCAACAATGGAAATCCCGAACGCAACCGACAATATTTAAACAACATGAAATTTTCTTAACACCTGACGTAAAAACAAATACAACAATCATATTGCAGAGGAAAAACATGAGCTCAGACAATCCATACGAAAAATTCCAGAAATCGGAAAAGATTCTTAGAGATGAACTGGCTATTGACCGCACGGTTCTGGCAAATGAACGAACAGTTCTGGCATATTTGCGTACAAGCCTCACCCTCCTGATTGCCGGATTAAGCTTTATCCACTTTGTCGAAGCCGGAATACTGCGGACATTGGGATTCGTCTTTATCCCTGCCAGCATAATTATTGGCATTTACGGTTTGGTAAGATTCAACAAAATGAATAAAATGATTCAAACAATAAGAACCAAAAACAATTGCGGAACATCTGAATAACACCACATTAAAAGGATTTTTTAATCTTATGACACGGAAAGAACGTCTTTTATCAACTCTGCAAGGACTCAAAGTTGACCGTCCTGCGGTTTCTTTTTACGAAATCGGCGGATGGGAAATGAAAGCGGATGGAGAGGAATTCACAGTTTGGAATGATCCCTCATGGCGGCCTTTGGTTCAACTGGCAAACGAACAAACAGATTTAATACGCATGGTTGGCCCGGGATGGAAAGGCGGTTCAGACAACGGTTTGAATGAACTTACAACCACAGATACAAGCCGTGAAGGAGATTCCATTTTCACGCGCACCACAATACGCGCTCCGGGCCGGACGCTCACAAGTCTGATACGCCGGGATAAAGACGTTAACACAACATGGACCCTTGAACACATGTTAAGAACACCTGAAGATGTTGAGGCATACCTAAGCCTTCCGGAGCCGTCAGCCGGAAAAGCTGACGTATCCTCCATTCTTGCCGAAGAACAGGCGCTTGGTGATTCCGGGATCGTAAGCATTGAGATGGGCGACCCCATCTGTACTGCTGCGGGCATGTTCTCCATGGAAGATTACACGATCATAGCCATGACCGAACCTGATCTTTTCAACAGATTACTGGAACGCTTCGCGCGCTTCATACTGCCGCAATGCGAACAGGTCGCCAAGTCATGTCCCGGCAGATTGTGGCGTATATGCGGTTCAGAATACGCAAGCGAACCTTACCTGCCGCCGAAATTGTATGACGATTACGTTGTGAAATACACGGGACAGATGATAAAAATAATCCAGAAGTACGGCGGGTTTCCGCGAATACATTCCCACGGCCGATTAAGAAACATTCTGCCTCTAATAAGCAAAATGGGCCCTGACGGCCTCGATCCCCTCGAACCGCCGCCGCAGGGTGATATGGAACTATGGGAAATAAAGATGGCAATAGGCAACAAAACGGTTCTGATGGGAAACATCGAGGCATCAGATATTGAGAACCTCAAGCCAAATGACTTTGAAAAGAAAGTTGTCAAGGCTCTGCGTGAAGGAACGGATGGCGGCGGGCGCGGGTTCATCTTACAGCCTTCGTCATGCCCTTACGGTCGCACCATTACCTCACAAATCATGAAAAATTATCAGCTTATGACTTCATTAGCTCAAAATTGGGCCGGTTAACACTTTTTCCGCTCTTTTCAACGAAATTATTGACTATTTCAGTATATTTTCAGAAAGTAACAACAATTAGATAAGTGGTTTCAGATGAACGGAACACGGTGTAAATCCGTGGCGGACCCGCCGCTGTAACCGGGGACCCGAACGCCGTATTTACATGGTCACTGTCAGGAGAGATACAGCCTGACGGGAAGATCGCGGTTAAGGGAATGATCCGGAAGCCAGAAGACGCATTTGATTCCGCAGGAAAAAGAAATCTGATGGTAAAGGGTTTCGACGAGCCGCTATGGCTTGTCGAAACCCTTTTTGTTTTAGAAAAAATATGGAGGACCGGACATGACAGGCATCAATAAGACACTGCAGGCAATAAAGCCCGTTGACAAATCTCTGCAACCTCAAATCCAGGCTCATCTTGACGATCTTACCAAACCTCCGGGCAGTCTCGGCCGTCTTGAAGAATTGGCCATGCAGTATTGTTTGATCAGCAACACTGTTAAACCTGTAATTGGCAAAAAGAAAATATTCTGTTTCGCTGGTGATCACGGCGTGGCAGATGAAGGTGTCTCCGCATTCCCAAAAGAAGTCACACCTCAAATGGTAATGAATATGCTTGGCGGCGGCGCGGCTATTAATGTGCTTTCAAATCACGCCGGCATTAAACTTTGCGTTGTGGATATGGGCGTCGCGGATCCCCTATCGAGCGCCACAGGCCTGATAAGACACAAAATAAGAAACGGCACAGACAATATCGCCAAAGGCCCGGCCATGACAATTCATGAGGCAACTCAGGCAATTGAAACAGGTATTGATCTTGCAAAGTCAGCTCAAGCTGACGGTGTAACTCTGATTGGAACAGGCGATATGGGTATCGCCAATACAACTCCATCAACAGCCCTTTTCCATGCTTATCTTGACTTGCCCGTGGACAGAATAACCGGCCGCGGTACCGGCATTGATAATGACGGACTGCAAAACAAAACAAAAGTAATCGAACGTGCCATCTTCGTTAACAAGCACCTTTTTAAAGACCCTTTAAGCATTATGGCTGCAGTTGGCGGATTCGAGATTGCCGGAATATGCGGTCTGATACTAGGCGCCGCAGAATGCCGCATTCCTGTGGTTGTAGACGGTTTTATATCATCCGCCGGAGCTACAGCGGCAATTAAAATGAACCCACATGTTGCCGATTATCTGTTTTTCAGCCACATGTCACACGAAGCCGGACACCGTATGATCATGAAAGAACTTAACATAAGACCCATTCTCGATCTGGATATGCGTCTTGGCGAAGGCACCGGCGCTGCTCTTGCCATGATGATCATAGAATCTGCAGTAAAAATATACAATGAGATGGCAACTTTCAGTTCTGCCGGCGTCAGCAACAAGGAGGAGTAATTTATGCTCAACGGTTTAGTAACAGCAATGAGAACACTAACCATTCTTAGAATACCCGGAAAGGATGCAGACAATCTGGCGTCTTCCCTGCCATGGTTCCCTCTGGCCGGCCTCGTTATAGGAACATTCCTTTACGTAACTGCTGACATTTGGAACCGCCTGACCGGCGGCTCATGGCCTGAAGGGCTTGCCATGCTCCTGGTCGCTGAAAGCGCCCTGCTTACGCGCGGCTTACACCTCGACGGTCTTGCCGATTGGGCCGACGGCTTCTGGGGCGGCCATGACCGCGAAAGGGTTCTTGCAATAATGAAAGATTCATCTATCGGTACTTTTGGAAGTATTGCCCTGTTTTGCGTTCTACTATCAAAATGGATTTGTATCACCAAACTCTTGATTCTATCCGGCGAGAAATGGTTTATAACAGCCTGCATCATCTCACGCAATGCTCAGGTTATGCTTGCTGTATTGTTCCCTTACGCAAGACAGAACGGCGGAACCGCCGTATCTTTCATCAACAACTCCAAAGCGCAACATCTTATTATCGCGTTATCGCTTTCCATAGCATTGATCTTTCTGACAGGAGAAATGAATTTGATCATGTTGATACTGCTGACTGCATGCTTTTTGATTGTTCTCTTGTTCGGTAAATGGGCCTTGTCACGGATTGGAGGCATAACAGGAGATATTTTGGGTGCCGGCAGTGAGCTTGTGGAAGTTTTTGTTCTTTATTTTGCAGTAATAACACTTATGCGCGCTTGACAACATCAGCCCTCATATTTTAGCGTGTTACTAAATCGGCATCATCGGTAAAATTCTATGATAATCATACTTGAAAGAGACATTTCTGACGAAAGACACAAACGCGTCCTGACTGCGCTTCGCACGGAAGGAATAGTTTTCAGTGAATTACCCCATAAAACCGGATCCATTATCACCGCGCGCGGAAAGCATGGTGACGATCTTGAGACAATTAGAACCATGCCGGGAGTGGCAAAGGTGATTCCCGACAATCCCCCGTTTAAACTGGCGAGCCGGAATGAACATCCAGACGATACCCACGTCCGTGTCGGCCCGATAGTCATAGGCGGCGAGCGGCTGACAGTCATCGCCGGGCCATGCGCCATTGAATCACGTGAACAGGCTTTTACAGTGGCAAGGGAAGTCCGCAAATACGGCGCGGTATTGTTCCGGGGCGGCGCGTTCAAGCCCCGTTCCTCACCCTACGCGTTTCAGGGACTTGGCGAGAAAGCATTGAAAATTCTGGCGGAAATCAAAACAGAAACTGGCATGCCGGTGGTCTCTGAGATTGTCTCCACTTCTTATGCCGATATGATGGCAGAATATGTGGATATGCTCCAGATAGGCGCCAGGAACATGCAGAATTTCGACCTGCTCAAATGCGTGGGGCGTCTTAAAAAACCCGTTTTATTGAAGCGCGGCCTGTCAGCCACTATCGAGGAATGGCTGATGTCGGCCGAATATATTCTGGCGGAAGGTAACAATCAAGTGGTACTCTGCGAACGGGGAATCAGAACTTTTGAACCATACACCAGAAACACACTCGACCTGTCGACAATCCCTGTTCTGAAGCGCCTGACACATCTGCCAATATTAATAGACCCCAGTCACGCGACAGGCATCAGGGAAAATGTCGGCCCAATGGCTCGCGCGGCCATTGCCGCGGGCGCGGACGGTTTGATTATCGAAGTTCACAACGAACCCGGCAAAGCCCTGTCTGACGGCGCGCAAAGCCTGTTTCCGGAACAGTTCGGCAAACTGATGCGCGACATATACGTTATCGCTCCTGTAGTGGGCAGGCAGGTTGACTTTTCCTACCTCGAAAAATCAAAAATACAGGAAAAGAAAAAAACAAAAAAAATATCCGCCAAGCATACAGCGGCATTCTGCGGCGAACCCGGAACCCCGGCTCACAAAGCATCCGAACAGTACTGCGGACGTGACGCCGCTCTGATGCAAACCTCTTCATACCGTGAAACTTTTGATGCCGTAAAAAACGGCCTCGCCGATTACGGCGTCATCCCTCTGCAGAACTCGCTTTCCGGCAGTGTACACGAAAACTACGATCTCCTGCTCGAATATGATCTTGTTATTACAGGCGAAATAACATTGCGCGTTGTTCACAATCTCGCCGTAAAACAGGGAGCCAGCTTGAATAAAATTAAAAGAGTGCTGTCAGAACCAGCGGTATTCCGTCAGTGCCGCCAGTACATGGATGCCCATCCTGACTGGGAGCAAGTCGTCACGCGCGATACCACATCCGCGGCCAGGCTGGTAAAAGAATCTTCAAGAAAAGACACCGCCGCCATCACCACTCTGGAAGCCGCCAAATTATGCGGCCTTTCCGTTCTGGAAGAAGGCATAGAAATCAACCCCCGCAATTACACGCATTTCGTTGTTGTAGCGCGCAAACCCGAAAACAATGGCCAAAAACGGAAATCGTCTATCGTTTACCAGACGGTCAACCGGCCGGGAGCTTTGTTCGAAACACTGAAAGTATTCTCCGAAAACAAAATCAATCTGGTAAAACTGGAATCACGCCCTGTTGAAGGCGAACCTTGCGAATGGATGTTTTACGTAGACCTGGAAGCAGATGTATCTTCACCAGCTTTTAAACCGGTTCTTAATGAATTGAAAAAACATGTCGATTATTTAAAAATCCTTGGAACATATTAACATGAGAAAAACCGCTTGAACAAAGAAAACAGCAAATCATTGACGCCCATTAGATTATTCTGGGCTATTTTCGTAGGACTGATAGGCGCTCTTTTTATAAGCATCGTCACGCCATATGTTGATATTATAATAAACTGCAATGCCAACGCGGCTGATTTGTGCGACGGATATCTGCCAAAAGGGGCAATGTTTGTACTGCTAACTGTCATCCTTGTGCTTAACCCGGTACTCCGCATGATCAACCGGCAATGGACTTTCAATACAAGACAAATGGCCATCGTTATCGCGATAGCATTAATCAGCTCTGTAGTTCCCGGAGACGGATTACTCAGGCGCCTTCCGTATAATCTCGCAGGCGTTCCGGCAAAATCAAATTTGAATGCCACAAGATCCGCAACCTATGCAAAACTCAATCTCCCGCCCAGCCTCTTTCCGGACAAACTGGGCTATAATGTACCTACACCGGCATGCGATTATTTTATTCAGGAACTACCCCCTCTGGATCCCAAAAACCCTTCCGGCCCCAAAATGCCCATCCCCTGGATGGCATGGCTGCCTCCCCTGATTTCATGGGGTGCAATGCTTCTCTCATCCTGGCTGATGATGATCGGCATGGCGCAAATAGTACTGCCGCAATGGCAAAATAATGAAAGATTGCCATTTCCGCTTTTATCACTGCAAAGATCTCTCATTGAAACTTCATCTGAAACCAGACTATTCGCTCCCGTGTTTTACAGCCATGGCTTCTGGATAGGCGCAGCAATGGCCTTTATCCTCGCATCCATGTTCAAGTTCACAAGCTACTGGCCGGACAAGATACCAGCCATACCCCTGTCGTGGGACCTCAGCCGGTGCTTTGCCGAAATCCCGTTGATGTACCTGCCGGGTCATATAAAAGCCAACCAGATTTTCTTCATAATAATAGGCGTCAGTTTCTTTATGCCCGCCCGGATAAGCTTTTCACTTTGGTTTTTTGTCCTGGCTTACGGGTTGTATCAAATGATAGGCCAGGCATACATGCCGCCTTTTTATGGAAGCACCGCATCGGACCACAAAAACGGGGCCATTCTTTCAATCACGCTTTGCGTCATCTGGCTCGGTCGCACTCATTGGAAATATGTATTCAAACTTCTTTTCAGGAAACCCAAAACAGAAGAAGAATCATACTACCGTGATGCTGTAGTTAAATTTGTTTTAGGCTTCCTCGGAATTATCGCGTGGTTGATATGGGTGGGCGTCAATCCATTATGGGCAATATTGCTTGCCGGTTTTATTTTCATGATATCATTTATAACTACCCGTGTCGTATCAGAAACAGGCCTGCCTTATCTGCATATGCTGACCTCCCCCGACGCAATACTTGGACTTATGCCGGTTTCATGGCTATCTCCCTTGACCGCTTATTTCTCACCCGTCTTGGCCCAGTTGTTTTCAGCCGGATCAGTGGCAAACCCCATGGGGCTCGGCATTCATGCCATAGCAATGGACGAAGAAGGTGATCAGAAATACAAGAAACGCCTTTCTTTTATGCTTCTGGCCATACTTATCATAACATTCGTAATATGCGGGGCTGTCCACTTATACGGTAATTATCATCACAGCATAACCATGGACGGCAAAGAAACGCCATTGAATCCATGGTTTTTTGACTCTTTCAATTATTCTTTACCCAAAATAGATTCCATAGAACGTGGAGTTGAACAGGCACGCCCTCCATACAACCAGATCGGACATATCATCTTTGGTGCCGCCCTTGCCGGAGGCTTGGAATGGGCATCCCTGAATATTCCCACCTGGCCTCTTCATCCCATTGGAATCTTAGTCACCGGCTGGTACCTCGATAGAAGCTGGGTAAGTCTCCTTATCGGATGGCTCCTTAAAATACTCATTCTACGTTACGGCGGATCCAGCTTGTACAGAAAAATAACACCATTTTTTATAGGCCTGATTATCGGCGACGTAATACACCTCGTGCTATGGGGCTTGATCCCGGGATTTATAGTGATTGCAGCCCCTTCCCTAATGCCTCAATAACCAAAGCTAGAACCTGTACGATACGCCACCCTTATAAGAACGTTCAGGTGACGGATAATAAGCATCCTCCCACCCTTTATATCCAAGACTGGCATATTTCTCGTTCAGCAGATTCTCAACACCGGCATACGCCTCCAACCCGCTTACATAAGAAGAAACATACCTCAAAAACGTATCCACCGTCGCGTAACCATCCAGCTTCTCACCTGTGTTGTCCTTGTCACCGCCAAGATAAGACTCGCCGATACTGTTTATCCGTGCATCAAATTTCATAGCAGAAGGCAGATCCACGATCACATTCAATGAAGCCTTATGTACCGGAACAAGCGGAATATCATTGCCATCATAAACACCGGCAATAAACTCACCATCAGTGAAAGTATAGTTGCCGACCAGCTCGCATACATCAAGCATCTTATAAGAAAGATTCAGCTCAGCCCCCTGCCGTCTGGTCTCGTCAAGATTCTCATTTCTCATGGTGTCATTATTCCATGCTATCTCATCTTCCATCGTTAACATGAATAATGTTATTCCCGCCGTAAAATTATCACATGGAACAATCTCCGAACCTGCTTCCAGATTCCAGCCTTCCTCAGGATCAATATCAGAATAAAATTCATCAGATCCGAATCCAAAATATGAAACCTGCTCATCCACAAACGGATACCTGTATACAGTTGATGTCCGGGCAAAAAGCTTGGATTTTCGCTCAAATGTCTTTACAACCGACAAATCCACAGCGTTCTCGCGATGTGTCACATTTTCATCCACAACGCTCAACCCTGAAGCCAAAACGTCTGCCTCGACTTTGGATGATTCAGCACGCGCTCCCGCGCCGAGCACAACATTATCATACACCTCTAACTCGTTTCTGGCATATAAACCGGCTGTGATCTTGTCCACTCCTGCCGACATGGACTCAGAAGTTCTGGATTTATCCGTGTATCTATCCACATCCAGCGAATCAATATACCAATCCACTCCTAAAATCAGGTTGTTTTCTCTTCCAATCAAATCATTCTGCAGAACAACCCTCGGCATTACGGCAAAAGTATCTATTGTCTGGTCCGCGAAACTGTACCAGCTGACCATGTCGCTGATCATGTCTTTACGGCCAAACGAAACATTCATCCGGGCGCTCTGATCTTCCTCAAATTCCACCGCCAGCCCCGCGTCGGCATTCAGGAAATCCGTCTTAACTTCATCGGAAGGATTATTGCTTCGCTTTCTATCCTGCTTCATTTCCTCTTTGTTAAGCCAGCCTGGAAGTTCATTTTCAACTGTCTGACCGGACAACGCCAACGTAGCATTGACGTCATCATTGACATCATATCCCATATTAACGCCCGCACCCTGAGAAAGAAAAGCCGTTCTGTCTCTGTAGCCGTCCGATTCATATCGCTCACCGTTGACACTGTAATTAAGACGACCTTCTGAAGCGGCCAGACCGGCCCTTGCCGAAACTGTCCGGTAACTGCCGACATCAACAGACACATCCGCAACAGGAACCTTCTGCCCTTTACGGGTTATGATATTGATCACACCGCCGACCGCGTGGTCTCCATACAACGCGCTATTGCCGCCTCTTACGATTTCTATCCTTTCTATGTTACTGATAGGCACCTGCAACCAATTTATCCCCGCCATGTCAGGCCCGTTCAGCTTGCGCCCGTCAAGAAGAACCAGCACTCGTCCATGCGCGTTTTCCCCGAACCCGCGTATGTCAACTTCAGAACTTGCCGGATTACCAGTAATAGAACGAACATGAATACCACCCAGATTCCCCAATGCATCAACCATGTTCAGACATTTAGACTGCTTCAAATCATCAGAACTTATCACCGTTACGTTCGCGGCAGTAGCCGACACATCTCTCGCGTCTCTGGCGGCCGTCACCACAATTTCGCCCTCCGCGCAAACGTCCCTCATCCCGCAAAACAACACCGCCGCCATTGCCGACACAACCAGTGCACCCGTCTTCCTTCTGTTCATACCAGCTCCTTTTATTAATCCGGTCTCAGCGCCGGATTGAGTTAAACAATCCTTGAAAACAAAAAAACCTTCAAACTCCCTGAAGCAAAGGGAATATGAAGGTTGAGAACACACTATACCTTATCATCCCTTCGAGCGAAGGAGTCTTGACAAGCATGAGAAGAAACGTCTTCTGACTTCCCGGCATCAATCCTACCGCCTCTCCTTCCCGCACGATTCCATCGCAACGGTGGTCATAGAGGTTTAGTAGCCGGTTACAGCGGCGCGACCGTGTCTGACTTTCACAGACTTCCGTTCTCTCCCCACAAGGTCAATTCATTTTCAAAGAACCTGCAAAGGACACTATCACACATTGAATTTGTGTCAACGCCCAAATTGTTAAAGTTCGGAACAACCCGATCTCAACCCATATTGACGGCTATATCAACACCTTTACAACGTATTTCTTCCGGACTCAGCCCTACAAGTTCGTGAGGAAACACGATCCAGTCATCTGTTTGCCTGAGAAAGAAATCCGGGGTAATATCCGTCATGTTATTGCTCTTTTTGCAATACAAGGTCGCAATTTTAACTTTGACGGTCTTTGCGGCAAGAACAGATTTGATTTTCTTCATAGTGCAACCTGAGTCAAAAATATCGTCAATCAGTAGAACCCTGCTGTCCTTCTTTATTTCATTCAAAACAACATCAAGATGCTCAACATGAGGCTCCACCCTTTTTTCGATCCCGGTGTAAGACTGAGCCTTTACTACTGTGTGATAAGTCTCCACACCCTTATAAAGAAAAAACTCATGGATCGCTATGCCGACAGGCGTACCGCCGCGCCATATCACTATCATAGCGTCAGGCCGGTAACCGGAATCATATATTTTCCTCGCTAACGCGAATGAATCACTCAAAAGAGCATCAGCCCGGATAAATTCCTTTGTCAGCATATCCCCAACTCCTTTCAGAAACTGCAAAAACAAAATCTATTGACATACTTGACTTTCAAACATCAAACTGTCAACCTATTTAACTGAAAAATCCATGACACACGACACAACAAATAAAACACATGACAATCAGTCCGGCGGCCTGAATGAAACCATTAAACGAGCCAAACAGGAACTGGAACATCTTATAGATCTCAACCCGACAGTCATGCTCCTGATTGATGCTAACACGGTTATAATCAGAGCAAACAAAGCTTTACTCAGACTCCTCAATAGACACCGTTTTGACGAAGTACTGACAAAGCGGCTGGATGAAATTTTTCAATTCAACGATCCATCTTTTGTAAAAAATTTCACCAGCGAACCCCGTGATGATAAAACATGCCAAACCATGGCAACCATACCGGATCAAGGCTTACGTCTGCTGGAGTTCACGCTGATAGGCTCCGAAAGCGCTCCCGACCTGCTGTCGGTAATTGTGGAAGACATAACAACTGCAAAAGAGCTCTCAGTGAACATGGAAAAAGAACTTAAAAAGGAAGCAGTTAACGCCCTTGCCGGAGCCCTGATGCACCACATCAATCAACCGCTCACTGTAATCATGATCAAGGCACAGCTTGCCCAATTGGCTATTGAAGACGGATCGCCAAAAGCTAACGACTTGCGAAACGAACTGCAATCAATAGTCAGAAGCGCCGCGCAAATAGCAGGACTGCTTGAGAACGCGGCCAACTCAAAAGACTATATTACCGAACCGTACACTCCCAAAACGCACATACTCGATATCGCCCGCTCTGCGGGAATTGAAGATCAAATTCCTTACTACGCCGCCGTCATCAACGCGCTTATAGCGGCTCTGGAGGCGCATTCGCCGGGGTCCGCATTACACTGCCGGAGAACAAGTGAATACGCCGCGTTTCTGGCCAAATGCATGGGCCTCACAAATGCGGAAATAGAAACAGTGCGCAGGTGCGCGGTTCTTCACGATATAGGGAAAATAGGCGTTCCCGAAACTTTATTACACAAGCCCGGACCGTTAACCGATAAAGAAAAAAATATCATAAAACAACATGTTGAAATAGCAACAAACATTCTTTCTGTCTTCCCATTCATGGAAAAAGAATCCGCCGCTATCCGATCAAACCATGAACACTTTGACGGCTCAGGCTATCCGCACGGCATTAAAGGGGATGACATACCATATTATGCGCGCATTGTGGCTGTTGCCGATGCCTATGATGCCCTGCACTGCGACAGACCTTATCACGCCGGAATCAAAAGCAAAGACGCCGTCAAAGAAATATCCGCTCATGCCGGAACTCATTTCGACCCAACTGTCGTTAAGGAGCTAGAAGAACACCACGAAGAGATGAACTCTTTTTTTCAATAGGCACCCCTCACTGCCCAGCCTTCACACAGTTCCTGCCGGCTTTTTTGGCGCTATAAAGAGCCTTGTCCGCAGATTCAAGAACCGCCTGAGGAGAAGAATGCCTGCCATTATCTTCCGCAACACCAATACTAACACTGATATTAAGATTCGCTGAAGCACCTTCTGATTTCACAGGCTTGACATCCGGTTTCTTACGAGGCCTACTCCTTCCTCTGACACCAAACTGTTTGGAATGTATGTATGCACGAAAACCGTCTAGCTTCTCAACTGTTTCCTTGAAATCATGATTTTGACAGATAAAAACAAATTCCTCACCGCCGTATCTGTATGCTTTGCCAATATCACTCTTACGCATTTGTGCGGCAAGGAACCGCAAAACCTGGTCACCTGTGTCATGGCCGTATTTGTCATTAATTTTTTTAAAATAATCTATATCAACCATGGCTATTGCATAATTAGAACCCAATTGCGCCATGCGGTGTTTCAAAGAACGCCTGCCCGGCAACTGCGTCAACTCATCAATATTGGCATTACGCCACGCGCTTTCGATTATCGCCCACATCAGTGTAACGCCGGCACCAAGCATGAAAAGAAGAAAAACAATTCTACCCTGCTCTATAAGCCATATATTTGAACGGAAATTAAGCGCGCCTATGAAAAATAATATGGCAATGCATATTATCGGACCCAGCGCCGGGCTTTCATGTTTATTCCTGACAAACAAAACCGGCACGCATAACAAGGTTACAACAATACCAGCCATGGGTATATGCAAAATCCCGGAAACCGGCTTGAACGCAGACATTGCTTCAGATTGAATTAACGGAACAAGCCCCATAACAACAATGGTTGAAAGCACTATAAGACCCCTGATTCCGGCATGAACGGTAAAAATACCCTTTTCATGCAATCGAAAGAAAAGCGCTGACATCAAAGGAACATATATAGCGGACAAAAAAACAACCGTATCACCCCGGGCGGCATTCATGCCTGTGAAAAAAAAACGACTTATAAGAAAAAGAACTTCCACCAGAAGCATGCTTATGAAGGCAATTCTGGTCTGCGCAAAAAACGCACCCAGCAGAAAACAAAAAGCTAATACAACATACGGCAGGTATTGAAACAACGCAAGGTCGCCCCATGTCATCGCGGGAGGATAAAAAAACAATACCACAACCGTAAGAACAAAAAGAACTAAAGGGATAACCAGAGACACCCATGTTTTCATGGGAAAAGCTTTCGATTAAGATAATTCTGTTTCTATTTTCTTGCCCAAAATTTTATGGAACCCGCAATTGATGCACAAAACTGCATCCGCATCCATCTCAGCCCCGCACTCATGGCATTCCACAGTCTCCTTTTCCTGAACAGGCACAGCCATAGGCAATGCCGGCTCTTCCTCCTGCGGCTCAGGACTGGGAATAATGATTTCCTGATGGCAAACAGGGCATTCAACCACTTGCCCCGCCATTTCAACGGGTGTTTCCAGCACCTGCTGGCATCCCGGACATTCAAATGTAATATTGGACATATATATCTTCCCAAAGTCTTATATTGAATTATCGCAAATAACATATCCCAGTCAAGAACAGCCTTGTCTTACAATAAAAAGAAGTATCTAAGGCTTGTTACAGCCGAAAATAAGGCGGTTGCAGGTAGTCCTGCCCTTGCGAAAAGGAGACATCCAATAGCAGTGCCTGCGGCGGCATTAACAAGAAAAAACGCGATTTCATCATGAACCCCGATATTGGATAATCGCTCAAAAACCACATACATCCGGAAACAAACCGCACCCAAAACAGCTATCCCTTTGCTCCCAGTCAGCCGCGCAAAAAACGACATCGCGCCTGCTTCGAAAAACATCACTTCAAAACCTGACACCCACAGAACAAGACCCACGCAACCGCTTACAGACCGTGGCGCCATAATAGACAGCAGTTTGCTGTTCCCGCTAACACGCATAATATGTCTGGCCACCGGATCAATAAGGAAATATGACAACACGGCAAAGATACATGCCGCGCAAATAGCAAGAACAAGACCACCCGTCACAGTACGCTTGTCAGGAAAAATACCATTCATTCCTGCTTTATGCCCCCACGCGGTTACCATACCACCTGTTAATGTCATGGCAAAAAACATTGCTGGCATGCCAATGAAAACATTGATGCCTCCCTGCATCATGCGCATTAACGACATCAAAGATATGACAACGCCAATAATTGACGCATACCACAGATTAGAAACAGACAAATAGTCTCTCATCCACCCTCACTTAATTAATCAATACCTGCATCATAATAGAAGGTATCTCAAATGGTCTATACCAAAGAACAATAATATAAATATTCCCATCTGCCCTGTTTACAGAGGTAGAGTATTTGACATTAGACCGGTTGTCGCATATCTTGTAAGCCTCATATGGAGGGGTGCCAGAGTGGCCGATCGGGGCGGTCTCGAAAACCGTTGTGCCGCAAGGCACCGGGGGTTCGAATCCCTCCCCCTCCGCCATTAAGGGATCTAACCGAAGCTATCAACCAGGCTCTGTCACTACCTGCAGTCTATATTCTGCAGGGATCTGACGGCAACTACCTCTATAAAGGCGCCTGCCGCAATCTGCAGGAGCGACTGAAAGACCATCGTGCGGGGCGTTGTTCCCATACAA
>JBFZFB010000169.1:0-16744 GCA_041306605.1 Lentisphaerota bacterium
TAACACACTTATTTCGGGCTTTGGAGCCAAATCGGCTCCTTATGCCCGAATTTCTTCCATAGTAACTCGCTGATCTTCAATGTGTTACCGACGGTGGGACAGGCTCTAAGTTATGTGGAAAAGATGGTCAAAGCACATTAGATTCAGTTGGTCAATTACCTTATTGCAACTGGCATACCGGTTGGTTTATTAATTAACTTTGGAGTTGTCAAAGTTGAGGTGAAACAAAAAGTCAGGCAGTTGACCAACTGAGAAGAGGTGGATTTACTGGATAAAAACAAATTATCCTGTAATCTGGGCCAGTCCTCGGACCTGAGGGCGACCCTCAGTGGCGTACGCGAGGATCTAAATAGATATTGTAGATATAATGACTTGATAATTCAAGATGAAATGTGGACAATGAAACATCTGGAAGGTTATCGATAAAACGAAGGGCATTGAAATGAATCTAGCGTTTTTCAGCGGAGGTATTGGAATGTCAGAGATAATTCTTATTCTTCTCATTGTGCTTCTGCTTTTTGGCGCCAAGAAGCTTCCTGAGCTGGCCAGATCACTTGGCCGGAGTCTTGGTGAATTCAAAAAAGGGCGGGCTGAAGGCGAGGCGAAGGAAGAAGATGATTCTGCCGGAAGCGGTAAAGCTTCGAGTGGCGGAGAAAACAAGAAGGAATAGAGCTCCCGTCTATTTGACATCAGCGGCGGCGGGTACTGGCTCTTGACTTTGAGTTTTGATTTTCCGGTTCAGGTAATCGAGCGCTTCCTTGGCGGTTGGTATCCATTTATCATTCGGGAATGTTTTGATGAAGCCTTCATAAATTGCTTTTGCTTCTTCCAGTTTTCCTAATTCTTCGTTACATCTTGCGCGGCCGAGTATTGCCTGAGATGTCAGATAATGATTAGGGTATTCATTCAGGAAATTATCGTATGCGAGGAGTGCATCCGGTGTTTCACCTCTTGCCTCCATGCAGTTTATTTTGCCCAGTTTGGCAACGGCTATGAATTGATGGGTTGGGAATTTCTGTTCGAATTCGGTGTATTTATAAAGAGACATATCATAGTTGCCTGAGTTGAAATATGCTTTAGCAAGCTGGAGGCGCGCGATGACGGTTGAAGGAGCTTCGGGATATTTTGTTATCGTATTTTCAAGATCTTGAATGGTATTTGCCGTCATAAGCATTTCTGAAGCTTTTTGTACACTGCCGGTGGAACGGTTGTTATACACAATAATTACAAGAATGGCGGCAATTGCGATGGACGTGCCGGTTGTTATGGCGCGCCCGTATTTCTGCCAAAGTTCCTTGAGTTGCGCCAGTTCTTCGATGTGTGCCGGATTGATATCATTTGTCATTGTGTAAAATTCCTTATATTGCTTTAAATCAAGGAACGACATTAAAACTCTTTTTTGGATTACAAAGCAAGGTTAAATTTGGGTTCATGGCTGGAAAGGTTTTCCGGTGGATTTAATAGTTCTGGAAATTATAAAAGCGGATGGTAGTATACGGACATGCTTAAGCTAGGTGTCAATATTGATCATGTGGCGACTTTGCGTCAGGTTCGCGGCACATTTTATCCTGATGTTCTGGCGGCGGGGCAGGTCTGTGAATCCGCCGGGGCTCACGGTATAACGGTCCATTTACGGGAAGACAGGCGGCATATTCAGGTTGAGGATGTTTACAAATTAAAGAAGAACCTGAAGGTGAGTCTGAACCTGGAAATGGCCAACAATCCGGAGATAGCGGACATAGCCGTGGATGTGCGTCCTTGTGAGGTTTGCCTGGTTCCTGAAAAACGCGAGGAGTTGACCACAGAGGGGGGGCTGGATGTTGTGAGTCAGAAGAAGGAGATCAGGCAATGTATAGCGCTTTTGGAGAAAGCAGGAATTATTGTGAGTCTTTTTATTGATCCTGACAGGGGTCAGGTGGAAGCCGCTGTTGACGCCGGTGCTCCTTACATAGAACTGCATACTGGCGCTTTCTGCGGAGAGGCGGATGTTGTCAGGCGGAATCAGGAGTTGAAGCGCCTGATGGACGCGGCGGTGTATGCCGACAAACTCGGATTGAAGGTTAACGCGGGACATGGTATAAATCTTGAGACACTGCCGGATGTGATGAAAATACCGTGCTTGTACACGTTGAATATAGGGCACAGTATTATTGCCCGCGCATTGTTTGCGGGTCTGGAAAACGCGGTCAAAGAAATGCTGGCCGGAATGTCGGGTTACGATGGAGGGCGGCGGCAATGAGTCGTCAAGGTGTGCTGGGCATAGGAATTGATATTGTTGAGAACGAGAGGATGTTTAAAGTTCTCTCGAAATGGGGTTTGAGATTCAGGAACAGGTTGTTTCTTCCTGATGAACAGAATTATTGTGAAGGAAAAGCTTATCCGCACAGGCATTACGCCGGCAGGTTTGCTGTAAAAGAGGCTGTTTTCAAGGCTTTTGGGACAGGATTCGGGGCGACTGTCAGCTGGCTGGATATAGAAGTTGTGCGTGACAAATCCACTGGTGCGCCGTCCGTCAGCTTGAAGGGCAAGGCTCATGATTTTGCGATGGCGCAGGATGTGAAGGAGATTCTTGTGAGTTTATCGCACACCAAAAACTATGCGGTGGCTCAAGCCGTTTTGATTTCCGGTTGAAAAAAACAAAGGTAGCGCTGTGAAGATTGTTAATGCTGAACAAATGAGGGAGGCGGATAGAAAAGCCATTTCTGATTTTGGTGTGCCGGGTGAGGTTTTGATGGAGAATGCGGGGCGGGCTGTTGCCGGTGTTGTGGCTGATCTTGTGCGGGTGTGCGGATATCAGGATCCGGTGATTGAACTGGTGGCGGGCTGTGGTAATAATGGCGGGGATGTTTTTGTTACCGGGCGATGTCTTAAAGCCGGTGGTTTTGACGTGGAGCTTCTGCTTGCCGGTGAGGAATCCGCGATAAAGGGTGATGCGCTGATTCATTGGAACCTGCTGAAAGGCTGCGGAGTGGTTCCTGTTATCCGGCCTTCGGAGGGTGATTGGGTTGTGTCCCGTTCTTCTTTATGTGTGAGGCCGAGGATAATTGTTGACGGGATCATGGGTACCGGCGGCCGGGGTGCGGCGCGCGGTGCGGCGCTGGCGGCCATAAGGTATATTAATTATCTTGCCGGCAGGCATCTTGTGGTTGCCGTGGATGTGCCGTCGGGTTTAAACAGTGATACGGGAGAAGTATCGAGTGATGTTGTTGTGGCGGATGTAACTGTTACGATGGGGTTGCCGAAGCGCGGATTAGTGGCGTCTTGCGCCCGTGATTATGTGGGTACTTTGGAAGTGGCCGATATAGGAATTCCGCTGGAATTGATGGACGGAGTTGAGTCTGAAGGAGATTTGATTACCGCGCAGGATGTGAGGGGTATGTTTTGCCGGCGTGCGCGTATTTCGCATAAGGGTACTTACGGGCATCTGCTGATTATAGGCGGTTCCATGGGTTATGCCGGTGCTGTATCTCTGGCGGCGCTGGCGGCGGTGCGGTCTGGAGCGGGTCTTGTATCTGTGTTTACACCTGTTGGTGTGTTTCCGGTTGTTTCCGGTATTGTTCCGGAAGCGATGGTACATGGCGCTTTGGAGACAGCTGATGGTTCGCTGGCGCGTGATGCTCTTTCAAGGTGGGGCCGGGACATTAATGAATTTGACGCGGTGCTGGTCGGGCCCGGTATGGGGAACAATGCTGACACTCGCGGTATTGTTGAGCAGATTCTTGGTGCGAGTAATGTTCCGCTGGTGCTTGACGCGGATGCTCTTAATGTTCTTGCCGGCGAGCTGGACATTGTTTCAAATGCTTCATGTTCCGTTGTGATGACGCCGCATCCCGGGGAGATGGCGCGTCTGACCGGGATCAATGTTTCGGATATTCAGTCCGACAGGGTTGGTCATGCTGTCAGCACGGCAGAGCGGACCGGGGCTGTGGTGGTTTTAAAGGGGTCGGGCACTGTTGTTGCTGCCCGGAGATGGGTGCCAAATATAAACATGACGGGTAATCCGGGTATGGCGACAGGAGGCATGGGAGATGTGCTGGGAGGGCTGGTGGCCGGGCTGATGGCGCAGGGTTTATCGCCATTTGACGCGGCGCGGGCTGGTGTTTATTTGCATGGAGTTGCGGGTGATTTTGCGGCGTGGCGCGGGTCTGAGGCTGGTATGACGGCCGGGGATGTCATTAAGGAACTGCCTGTGGTTTTACGCCGTGTTATGCCCCGATAGCGGCTTTTAGAGGTGTCTTGACTCATGGAGGCAGTAAGATTACACTTCGGGTTTCAAGTAAAGATATAAACATACAGGAGGGAAGTATGGGTTTGAAGATGGAGAAAGATTTAAAAACATGTAAGAGGGCTATTCTTTTCGAGTTGGACAGTGTGCCTATTAACGGGCATGAGATTGTTTATAAAGCTGTAGAGAAGGAGATGAAGAGCAGGGATATAGATTTTTCCCCTAAGATGTTCATGCGTTATTGTCTTAATCTGTCGGTGAAGAAATATGTTCCGATTGTTCTTGAGGCGATGGACAAGAAGAGAATATCCGAGGAGAAGTTAACGGCGGATATAGAAGAGTCTGTGAAAAAAGCTTTTCTCGAAGGGAAATTTGAAATCAATTCCGGATTCGGCAAATTATTGGAACGTGCCGCGTCTGAACATATAGAGATTGGCGCTGTGAGCGCTCTGGATCCGGCGACGAGTATTCGTCTGGCTGAGAAGTTGAAAATTCCTCTTAACGATAAAAATATGACATCGTGTTCACAGAGGGGTAGTGGGGCCCCGAGCGCTGAGGCGTGGATCAGGCTGGCAAAGACCATGAATGTTGAATCGTCGAAATGCATGGCGGTTGTGGCTAGCGGTCTATGGTGCAAGAGCGCTCACTCAAGCGGTGTGCATTGCATTGTTGTGATGCCGGACAAATTCACCTCTTTTCAGGATTTTAGCGGAGCGGACTATGTTGTTGAGAAAGAGCTGGATAGTGCGATGATCCAGAATATATTAACGACTTTTGTTTCCCGGTAATATCGAGTTTTTTATAAACAAGCTTGTCCTGAGAACCCCGATTGTATAAGCGCGCTGATGTGTAAAAATTGCAATGTTCAAGATCGGCAGGCGAACCTTCATGTTAATGAAGGAGTGCAGAAGTTGCTTGATATCATAAGCCGGCTGCGTGGTGAAGGCGGGTGTCCGTGGGACAGGGAGCAGACGCTGGATTCGCTCAAGCATTGTCTTATTGAGGAAAGTTACGAAGTTGTTGACGCTGTTAGCGCCAATGATTTCAGCAAGCTCAAGGAAGAGCTCGGCGATGTTCTACTTCAGGTTCTGCTTCAATCGCATATCAGCAGCGAACAGGGCAAATTTGATTTCAACGACGTGACAAGTTGTTTATCCGAGAAACTGATCAGACGTCATCCGCATGTTTTTGGTGATGCCAAAGTGTCGGATTCTCAGGATGTTTTAAAAAAATGGGAGATTATTAAAGCGGGCGAGAAGAAGGGGCAGGATCATTCCGTTGTTGATGGTGATCCGCGGCATTTGCCGGCATTGCACAGGGCTCAGCAGGTTCAGTCGAGAGTTGCCAGAGTCGGTTTTGACTGGTCGAAAATTGATGAAGTGATGAAAAAGGTGGAAGAAGAATTTACTGAAGTTAAGCAGGCTGTTGACGGCGGAAATCATGCGGAGATGAAGGAAGAGATAGGGGATATTCTTTTTGCCGTGGTAAATTTAAGCCGTTTTCTAAAAATCAACGCAGAGGAAGCTTTGGAGTTTACGATTACCAAGTTCAAGCGTCGTTTTAAGGAAGTTGAGCGCCGGGTAAAAGCAGAGGGGCGTGAGTTGACGGACTGTTCGCTGGCGGAGATGGATGTTCATTGGGAGGACATTAAAAAGGAAGGTGAATCTCGCGCCTGAAGATATTTTTTGTATGAAAGGAGCTGTGAGCATGGGACTTACTGATCAGCAGAAGCAGATTGTTAAGCAATGGGTGGAAGAAGGCTGCAAGTTATCGGATCTGCAGAAAAAACTGGAATCGGAGTTTGGTGTATCCATGACATACATGGATGTCAGGTTTCTGGTTATTGATTTGGGTTTGGAAGTGAAAGATGGTTCCGGTAAATCAGGCGGTGCGGATGTTTCATCCTTGTTGACAGATGAAGTGGTTGCTGATGATGGTGCTGTTGATGATGCTGTTGATGATGGGTGGGGTGGTTCTGACGGGGGATTACCGGGCAAGGTGAGTGTAAGTGTGGATCGCATTAACAGACCCGGGAGCATAGTGAGCGGGAATGTGACGTTCAGCGATGGTGTTACGGCGGATTGGGTTCTTGATCAGCTTGGGCGTTTGGCGCTGGAGTCAGACACGCCGAAGTATGCACCGTCGAAGGAAGATGTAAGGTTGTTTCAGGAAGAGTTGAGAAAGATTTTAGAGCGGCAGGGTTTTTAATCTTTTTATGCCGGCAGGTGGTTGAAAATGGCGGATATACGGTTAATTGCTACTGATCTTGACGGTACTCTTATAGGGAGCGCGAGCGATCTGCCCTTGTATATGTCTTTCAAGGACAAGCTTAATCATTTGCGCGCGCGGTTTGACACAAAGTGGGTGGCGTGCACCGGCAGGTCCATGGGTAGTTTTCAGGCATTTTTCTTTCCGATGCGCACAATGGGTGTCATGCCTGATTTTGTGATTATCAGGCACGCTTATATTTACGGTTTGACAAAATGCGGCTATGTGCCTCACGTAATCTGGAACCTGCGCACGCGTTATCTTGAATGGGCGAATGAACTGCACATAGCGTCTGCTATTGACGAATGGCATAGAATGATTACCGGCAGTTGTCTGGGTGTTACAACGATCCGCAAAAAAAGAGACCGCTTATGTTTGCGGTTTGATTCTCAGGAATCAGTTGTGGCGGTTGTGAAGATGCTGGAGGAAAAAATGCGGCCGTTCAAGCAGCTGCAGGTGGTGAAAGGTCCTAAAGAGCTGGACATCCGGTGTATTCCGTTTACGAAAGGATTGTCCGTGAAGGAGCTGGCACGTCATCTGGGTGTTTCTTTTGAGAATGTTCTTGCGATGGGAAACGGACATAATGACATAAGCATGCTCGACGGGGCGATAGCGGGCATGACCGGGTGTCCGTCCAATTCCGAACATGCTGTTGTAGAGACGGTGCATAAATCCGGAGGGCACATAGCGAAGGGGCGGGCCCTTGCCGGGGTTATGGAGATCATGGATGCTTACATGTCGGGCGAAGTGAACAATGATTTTCCAGAAGGGTGGAATTCCCGTTCGGATCTTTATGATCCTTCATGGAGGCCTTCGTCGTCGCATTCACGGCCTAATCCAAGTGCGCGCGGTTTTTGGCTGGCTATTATTATATTATATACCGTACTGATTGTGTTCGCGTATTTTGGTGTTATGCCTTTTTCAGGGTTGATTCTTAAGCCGCTGAAAATATTGTTATGGCCGTTAAAGAAGATAATTCTTTGGCTTTAAGATAATTATCATTTCTGTTTGGCGGCAGCCGCTTCCTTGATCAGCCCCAATGCTATTACTTCGCGCTGGATCTGGTTGGTTCCCTCGTAGATCTGGGTGATTTTTGCATCTCTCATCATTTTTTCTACGGGATATTCCTTCATATATCCGTATCCGCCCAGGATCTGAACGGCGTCGGTTGTGACGCGCATGGCCACGTCGGAAGCGAAAACTTTGCTCATCGCCGACATGCGGCTTATGTCTTTAGCGCCGCTGTCAACATAGCGGGCGGTGGCGTAGACAAGGGCGCGCGCCGCCTCAACCTGTGTTGCCATATCGGCCAGCATGAACTGTATGCCCTGAAACGCTGAAATGGGTTTTCCGAACTGGTGCCGTTCGCGGCTGTACTGGACGGCCACGTCGGTGGCGCCTGCGGCTATGCCGAGTGCTTGAGCGGCAACGCCGGGCCTTGATTTATCGAGTGTTTTCATCGCTACGATGAAGCCCATGCCTTCTCTGGCGATGAGGTTTTCCTTTGGCACGCGGCAGTCGTGGAAAACAAGTTCACGTGTTGCTGAAGCGCGGATTCCCATTTTATTTTCTTTTTTGCCGAAAGAAAAGCCGGGTGTGTCTTTTTCCACGATGAACGCGCTGGCGCCACGCGGGCCTTTTGTTTTGTCGGTCATGGCTATAATGGTATAGATATCAGCTTCGCCGCCGTTAGTGATCCATTGTTTTGTTCCATTGAGAATGTAAGAATCACCGTCTTTAACGGCTGTTGTTTTTATAGCCGCGGCGTCACTGCCGGCTTCAGGTTCTGTCAGGCCGAAAGCGGCCAGAGACTTGCCCGATGCAAGGCGGGGGAGATATTTTTTCTTCTGTTCGTCTGATCCTGAAATGAGAATCGGATATGTTCCCAATCCGGAGGCGGCGAGGCTGAGAGATATTCCGCCGCATATTTTTGAAAGCTCTTCGACGCAGATGACGGTTTCCATGACGCCGCCGCCCATACCGCCGTATTCTTCAGGAATTGAAATCCCGAACAGGTCTGATTCGGAGAAGATTTTGACGATATCCCATGGGAATTCGCCGGATTCGTCGTGTTTTTCCCTTATAGGCTTTATTTTTTCTTCAGCTATTTGCTTGCAAAGGTCACGGATCATTATCTGTTCTTCTGTAAAACCATAGTCCATTTTTATCTCTCCTTGATTTTCATTATTTTGGTTTGCAAAACAGAACTTGTGGGGGGGATGTTATGCGGGACGAAGCTTTAAGATCAAGAAAAAACTCTGTATATGGGTAAAAAGAGGAACTTTTTTTGTATAAATCTTTATATATTTGATTGATTTATGCTTGTAAGCAGGAAGAGTCATGTCTTAATCTGCTTGCCGTGCAAAAAAAGGAGAAAAGGTGAGAGAAATAGGAATAGGTCTGCTTGGATTCGGTACAGTTGGTACCGGAGTTGTTGAAGGTTTGCGGAAAAATGCCGATATTATTGAGAAAAGGTTGAATGCCCGGCTGGTGGTCAGGATGATTGCCGACATTGATTTGGAGCGTGACAGGGGTGTGGATGTCGGGAGCGCGGTTCTTGTGCGGGACGGCGATCAGGTTATAAACAGCAATAAAGTGGATGTTGTTGTGGAGCTGATAGGCGGAACCGGAGTAGCCCTTGATTTTATTATGAAAGCCCTTGATCTCGGCAAGCCTGTGGTTACTGCCAACAAGGCGCTTTTGGCGGCTCATGGCAATGAAATTTTTGAATTGGCGGCCGGAAAGAACGTGGATATATATTTCGGCGCCAGTGTAGGCGGCGGCATTCCGGTGATAAGGGCCATAAGAGAGGGGTTGATTGCCAACAGAATCGATAGGATTCACGGTATATTGAACGGCACGTGTAATTATATTTTAACACAGATGGAGGAGAAGAACCTTTCTTTTGATGAAGCTCTGGCGGAAGCGCAGGCAAAGGGATATGCCGAGGCGGACCCCGGGCTGGATATAGACGGCTTTGATACGGCCCATAAAACCGTGATTCTCGCGTCGCTGGCCTGCGGACAGTTTGTGCCGATGAGCGCGGTAAAAGAGAGGGGTATTCGCGGTTTGTCCATAGTTGACATAAAAGCGGCCCTGGATATGGGATATCGTATAAAACTGTTATCAGCCATACAAATAGAAGAAACCGATGGTGACCTCTCCCTTGTGGCGCAGGTTCAACCAATGCTTGTTCCGTTTGACAACCGGCTGGCGTCTGTTAACGGCGTATTCAATGCCGTAATGGTGCATGGAGATATGACTGGCGATACATTGTATTATGGACGCGGGGCGGGCAGGGAACCAACGGCCGCGACGGTAATCGGCGATATCGCGGATATAGCCAGGAACATTATCAGCGGTTGTCCGCGGCGTGTTCAGGCGGTGCCTTCTTCGGGTAAAAAAATTGTGATAAAAGACGGTAAAGAGTTTGCCCGGCGTTGTTATTTGAGGTTTCCGGCTTCAGGCGACAACAGCAGGTTGAAAAAAGTTTTCGCTGTTCTTGAAGATGTCGGTATTGTTTCGCGGCAATCCACTATAACAGCCGATGGCGACATGATAGTTCTGACCGATAAAGCCCGTGAAGAATGTTTTACTGCCGCGCTGGAAAAAATAACTTGTGACGGCATTCTGGATGAAGATCCGGTGAAGCTTTCGATTGTTGAATGAGTAAAGGGGAAAAGATGAAGGTATGTAAGTTTGGCGGTACTTCTCTGGCTAACGCGAAGCAGGTGGCCAAGGTTTGTGATATAGTGCAGGCGGATCCGGCACGGCGTATTGTGGTTGTGTCAGCTCCGGGCAAGAGAAACAGTTCCGATATCAAAATTACCGATTTGCTGATAAAATGCGCTGAGAACAAACTGGCAGGCAAGCCGGTGGACAAAGAGGTTAATCTTTTTATAGAACGTTATGCCGAGATTCAGAAGGATTTCGGGTTGCCGGACAGCATTATAGAAGACATAGCTCGTGACATAAAGAAGCGTTTATCGTCCCGTTCATCGAACAAGGCAAAGTTTCTTGATTCCATGAAAGCGGCGGGTGAGGATAATTGCGCGAAGCTTTTCGCGGCGGTGCTTTGTCATCGCGGTGTGAAAGCGCGTTATCTTAGTCCGCGTGACGGCGGGCTTCTTTTGAGCGATGAGCATGGTAACGCGAGGATTCTGCCGGAGTCGTATAAAAATCTTTCAGTTTTGCGCAAGTCGAAGGGGGTTACTGTTTTTCCCGGCTTCTTTGGTTATACGCGGGGCGGTGATGTTGTTACTTTTGCGAGGGGCGGTTCAGACATAACAGGTTCCGTTCTTGCGGCGGCGGTGGGGGCTGAAGTTTATGAGAATTTTACGGATGTTGATTCCGTGTGCGCCGTGGATCCTGATTTTGCGCCGGGCATAGAGCCGATACCCGAGCTGACATATCGCGAAATGAGAGAGCTTTCATATGCCGGGTTCGGTGTTCTGCACGATGAAGCGATTATTCCGGTGGTGAGCGCGGGGATACCGATATGCATCAAGAACACAAACAATCCCTCCGCGCCGGGAACAAGGATTGTTCCGGAACGCAAGGTCAAACACGGATCCATTGTGGGTATAGCCTATAACGCGGGTTTTTGTGCTATTCAGATGAGTAAATATCTGATGAATAGAGAAGTGGGGTTTGGACGCCATCTGCTGGAAATATTTGAGCGGGAGGGCATATCGTTTGAGCATATGCCTTCCGGAATAGATACGGTATCGGTGGTTTTGAGACAGCGGTATCTGGATAAAGGTGTGGAAAAGAGACTGCTGGATACGATCAGAAAAGAGCTTGGCGTTGATTCTGTTTATGTGGACCGCAATCTGGCTTTGATTATGATTGCAGGTGAAGGCATGAAGAATACGATTGGTATAATGGCCAGAGCGTCAAAGGCTTTTGCCGGGGCAGGCGTGAGCATAGAGATGATAGATCAGGGCGCTTCCGAAATAAGCGTGATGTTCGGAGTAAAGGAATCTGAATGCACCAAAGCAGTGCAGTCATTATACGAAATGTTTTTTAAAAAGGGCCGTAGATGAGCAAAAAGAAAATATTGATTTATGATACAACGCTCCGGGATGGAGCTCAGGCGGAAGGAGTCTCTTTTTCCGGGCAGGCCAAGCTGGTTCTTGCCAAGCGCCTGGATGAGTTTGGTGTGGATTATATTGAGGGCGGCTACGCCGGTTCCAACAGCAAAGACATGGAGTTTTTCCGTGAAATCAGGAAAATGGAATTAAATCATGCCCGCGTTGTGGCTTTCGGCAGTACACGCAGGAAAAAAACGCGCGCGCAGAATGATCCGCTGGTGAATAGTCTGATCAAAACGGAAGCATTGACAGTAACCATAGTCGGCAAGGCGTGGAGTCTCCACCTGAAGGATGTTCTTGGTGTCAGCACCGCTGAAAACAAGGCGATGATTTCTGATACGGTTGGTTTGCTGAAGGATCATGGCCGTGAGGTGTTTTTTGACGCGGAACATTTCTTTGACGGTTATAAGGACAACCCGGATGTGGCAATGTCGGCTTTGGTCACAGCGGTCAAGGCCGGTGCTGATGTTGTTGTGTTGTGCGACACGAACGGCGGATGTTTGCCGCATGAGGTATACGATATAACCAGAGAAGTGGTGAAATGTTTAAAGGCGCCGGTTGGCATTCATGTGCATAATGATGCCGGCCTTGCCATAGCTAACACGCTGGAAGCGGTGCGGGCCGGAGCTGTTCAGGTTCAGGGAACGATGAACGGTTACGGTGAAAGATGCGGCAATGCCGATTTGTGTACAATTCTGCCGAATCTTCAACTGAAGATGGGGCTTTCGTGCGAGGCCGGCAGGAACCTGACGAATTTGCGCGAAATGTCAATGTTTGTTGATGAACTGCTGAATCTGCGTCATAACACAAAGGCACCTTATGTCGGTGACAGCGCGTTCGGGCACAAGGGCGGTCCTCATGTTAATGCTGTTGTGAAAAACCCGCGGACATTTGAACACATCAAGCCGGAGCTTGTGGGCAACAGGCGGAAAAATCTGGTTTCAGAGCTTTCCGGCGGCAGTAGTGTTCTGCTTAAGGCTATAGAGCTTGGAATGGGAAGAAAGAGGTCGGCCAAGGGCACCCGCAAGATACTCAAATCGCTCAAGGAAATGGAACATAAGGGTTACGCGTTTGAGGCGGCTGACGCGTCTTTCAGGATTTTGATACAGAAAGTATTGAAAGAACATAAATCATTCTTCGAGTTGGAGGGTTTCAAGGTTTCCGTCGAGAAGCAAGGCAAGAACTCGCCGTGTTTATCGGAGGCTTCAATCAAGGTCAGAGTGAACAAGGAGATTGAACATACTGTGGCGGTGGGTGACGGGCCTGTTAACGCGCTTGACCGTGCTTTACGCAAGGCGCTGGTAAGGTTTTATCCTGAAATATCAAAAGTATTTTTGACCGACTTCCGTGTGCGCATCCTTGATCCTGAGGAAGCAACTGCGGCCAAGACGCGGGTGCTGATAGAGTCGAGTGACGGCGAGGACACATGGGGTACTGTTGGTGTTTCCGGGAATATCATAGAGGCTTCGTGGGAGGCACTTGTTGATAGTGTTGAGTACAAGCTGTTTAGAGAAGAAGCGAAACAACGAAATCAAAAATAGGCTGAACGCATGGAAAAACATTACGACGCCCGGAGTATAGAAAAAAAATGGTACGAATTGTGGCAGAAGCACAACTTGTTCCACAGTGAATGCACAGACGGCGGCGAGCCGTATTGCATTGTAATCCCGCCTCCCAATGTTACCGGCATCCTGCACATGGGGCACGCTCTTAATAATGTGATACAGGACATTCTCATCCGTTTGCGGCGCATGCAGGGCAGGAACGCGATATGGATTCCCGGGACCGATCATGCCGGAATTGCCACGCAGAATGTCGTGGAACGCGCGTTGAAGGGAGAAGGGAAATCGCGCGAGGATTTGGGCCGGGCCGCGTTTATTGAACGTGTATGGGCATGGCGTGAGGAATACGGCAATACCATTATCAATCAGTTGAAATGCCTTGGCGCGTCCTGCGACTGGCAGCGTGAACGGTTCACCATGGATAAAGGGCTAAGCGATGCCGTAGCGGAAGTGTTTGTGCGGCTTTACGACAAGGGCTTGATTCACAGGGGCAATTACATAGTCAACTGGTGCCCGCGTTGTCATACAGCGCTTTCGGATGAAGAAAGCGAGCATGTCGAAGAAAACGGGAAACTGTATTATCTGAAGTATCCTGTTGCCGGCGATGACAAGCGGTTTATTGTTGTTGCCACAACACGGCCGGAAACACTGCTCGGTGATGTGGCGGTTGCCGTCAATCCGCGTGATGAGCGCTTCAAAGACCTGAAGGGTGCTAAAATTATTCTGCCGGTGCTTGGCCGCGAAATAGTGGTGATAGAAGATGATTTTGTTAGTCCTGAATTTGGCACTGGTATTGTCAAGGTTACGCCCGCGCATGATCCGAACGATTTTGCCATGGGCTTGCGGCATAATCTGGCGCCTATTAATGTGATGAACGGCGACGGCACGATGAACGAGGCGGCCGGTCCTTATAAGGGGTTGGACAGGTTTGAATGCAGGAAGCGCATAATGGTTGATCTCAAGGAAGCCGGTTTGGTTGAAAAGATAGAAGATCACAAGCACGCTGTCGGGCATTGTTACCGCTGTAACACGGCAGTGGAACCGCGGTTGTCACGGCAGTGGTTTGTCAGAATGAAGCCGCTGGCGGAACCCGCGATTAAGGCTGTTAAAGAAGGAAGGATACAGTTTATTCCGGCGCGGTGGACCAAAGTTTATCTTGAATGGATGGAGAACATAAGAGACTGGTGCATTTCCCGTCAGATCTGGTGGGGGCACAGGATACCGGTGTTTTACTGCAAGACATGCGGAGCCGAATGGTCTGAAAAAGGGACGCCTGAAAAATGCAAAAAGTGCGGTTCTGCCTCCATTTATCAGGATGAAGACGTGCTGGACACATGGTTTTCTTCATGGTTGTGGCCTTTCAGCACGCTTGGCTGGCCGGAGAAGAATGACGACCTGAAATTCTACTATCCCACAAACGATTTGGTAACGGCTTCAGAAATTATATTCTTCTGGGTTGCCCGCATGATCATGGCCGGATTCGAATTCATGGGGGACGTGCCGTTCCGCAAGGTTTACATTCATGGCACTGTTCGTGATGATTCAGGGTTGAAGATGAGCAAGAGTCTCGGCAATTCAATTGATCCGCTTTCCATCATAGAAGAATTCAGTGCTGACGCCCTGCGGTTCAGCTTGATAATGATCACCGCCACCGGTCAGGATGTTTATCTGTCCAACGACAAGTTTGAGATAGGGCGCAATTTCGGGACAAAGCTGTGGAACGCGGCCCGTTTCATGACTATGCAGGAGGAAAACGGCGGGATGCGGCGCAGTGCGAACCGCGGTGTTTCTGATTTCAGTGCTGTTCAGTTGAGTCCTGACGACAAACATATCATCATGCGGCTGGCAGATGCGATTGCCGCGGTGACCGATAACATTGACAAGTACAGGTTTAACGATGCGGCGCACGCGCTGTATGAGTTCATGTGGCATCAATTTTGCGACTGGTATGTTGAATATGCCAAGGATGTGTTTGGCGGTGGTGATGAAGCGGCGAAACAGCGTACGCTTGACATCATGCATCATGTTTTCTCAACCTCGCTTCTGCTTTTGCATCCTATCATGCCATTTATTACTGAAGAGTTATGGCATGTTATGGGGTATGCCGGGGCTGGGGATGGCGTTGAGAATATGATTATAAAAACAAGATGGCCGGAGCCTGCCGGTACGGCTGTTCTGGAGCGGTGGGGGATAACGAAAGACATTGTGGATTATGTTGACAGCAAGCATGAAATCATCCGGGTAGGCCGCACGTTGAGATCGGATTATGGAGTGCTTCCTTCGAAGAAGGTTGATTATCTGATCAAGCCAGATTCTGAAAAGACAGCGGAACTTCTGAAGGTGGACAGCGGTATGATCAAAGCTCTGCTCAGGGCTGAAAATATTACTATTGATCCCAAGCTGGTTCCTGAAAAAGTTATGCCGAGCGGTGTGGGCAAGCTGGGCGCCATTTATATGCCGCTGGCCGGGTTGATAGATGTGGAGAGCGAGAAAAAGCGGTTATTGGATCAGATTGCCCGTTTGAAAGAAGATCTTGGTCGTGTAACCAACAAGCTTGCCAACATGGATTTTGTCAACAAAGCCAAGAAGGAAGCTGTGGATCATCAGCGTGCGCGCAAGGAAGAGCTTTTGGAAAAGACCAAGAAGATGGAAAAACTGCTCGAAACACTTTCCTGCATGTGATGAGATATTTTTCCCCGGCTGTTAGAATCAGACCTTGGTTATTGACTATTAACGTGTAGGCATTTGTAACATGATGAGCATGAATTTCTTATTTAGTGTTTTGAGTGGCTGATCCCTCTGTCACGTAAATCAAATGGGAGCATATCTGATGAAGCACATCTCAGTCCAAAGGGCAGTTATTGCTAGCTTCGCTCTCCTCAGTCTTGCCGTCTACGTCAAGATGGTGTACATTCTCGGCCATACCACCTTTGACGACGCATACATGATTACGCGATACGCAAAGCATTGGCTCGCTGGTCAAGGGTTCTCTTGGAATCCACATGATGGACCAGCGTACGGAGTCACGAGCCCAGCATATCTGCTTGTTGTCACCGCCATACTGGGATTGACAAGTTGTACTGATGCGATGGCCCTGACAGCGGCTTCTTTCTCTGCTGGCCTGATGTCCATACTAACACTGACGCTTTTGGGCTTCTTCATTCAGGAGCGCAAGTGGCCAGACAAGAGCTGGGTACCTTTGCTTGTTGCGCCATGCCTCTGTTTCATTTCTTCCTTCCGCTATCACAGCCTGACGGGAATGGAAACCACCTTCTCCTTGTTTGCGAATTCACTACTTGCATTGGCAATCGTGAACGCTACTCGTCGGCGTTCAACTGCAGCGCTCGTCTTTTGCCTTGTTGCGGGGACGTTGTCTTTCGCCACCCGCCCTGACAACGGGGTATATGCGTTTTGCCTTCCACCCATTTTTTTTATCGCAACGAATCGCTCTCTTTGGCCATACGCCATACGGTATGTATGGCTCTCCGCGGTAACTATTGGATGCGGGCTGATCATCAATAAATTTCTGTTCGGCGACTTCCTCCCCTTGCCGTTCTTTGCCAAAAGGGTCGGCTTCTATCAAGGTTATGTCGGGG